>JAGTAM010000411.1 GCA_023422485.1 Pseudomonadota bacterium
CCCTCCGGCCGAGTACCTCGCCAAATGGGGTCTGCCTGCCGACTTCCCGCTGGTCCACCCGACCTTCTCCGAGTCCAGGGCGAACCAGATCAAGACGGCCGGTCTCTGGGAGCAGCGCCGCTCGGTCCGCGCCAAGCGCGGCGAGCAGGTCGATTTCGAGGAGCCCAACGTCAAGGAGCGCCAGCGGGCCGAGCGCGCTGCGCGTCGGACCAAGGTCGCCGCCTGATCCAGGCATCCTGGCAGACCGTCGAGGGCGCCCAACGGGCGCCCTCTTCTTTTGTGGGGTGCGGTCTATGCAGATCTATTGCCCATGGAGTGGATCCGCGAGAATCTCGGTCGGACCACCGGGATCACCCATGGACATCGCCCCCATCATCCTCGAAGCGAACGCTCGACGGAGAGAGGTCGAGGAAGTCATTTCCAGCCATCTTCGCACGATGGCCCAGTTCCTCAGCGAATGCGGTCTGGAAGCGAGGACGGCGCTCGGCCTGTGGCACGCCGTCATGGGGTCGCTCCTGCACGGGGTTGGACCCGTCGCGGCAGCCAGGCTCATCGCGGCGCGCGCAAAGGCCATCCGCGGGCACGGCGGCAATGCCGACGTCCCGGCGGCAGAGATGACGCCCGAGACCGAAATCCAGGTCCTGGAAGAGATCTCCGCGGCTGCCAAGGAGTTCGTCGGAACCATCGGGAACGCCTCCGAGGACGCGTCCAGCGGGGGGCTCGAGCACCTCTTCGCGGAGGCGCTCCTGGATACCCTCGCGAAGACCCTCGTGGGCTTGTGGGGATCCTTCCATGTCCGCAAGGCGCTAGGCGAGCAGTGGATTGCTTTCAGCGCCGGCCGCAAGATCGTGGTGCATCCCAGCGAGCCCGAGGAGACAATCCGCCCAGCTTGCGATCCCCGGCGTCAGGAGGCCCCGGCGGAGGCGGCAAGCCCCCTCCCCGCGCCACGAGTGCCGGCGACAGGCACGTCGACATGAGGGTGGAAGCGGAGATCGAGAACGGCGCCGGCGCCATCGCCGTCGCGATCGAGACCGCCGAGAAGGGCGGACGCTGCGAGCGCCGCGACGTGGTCGGTCCATGCGCCGAAGCCTCCGTCAGAAAGGCGATCTTGGCGGCTGCCGTCGAAGATTTGCGCGCGGTCTGCGAGTGCACAGGGAAGGTCACGGTCCGGCTCTCAACCTCCGCAGCATTCCTTCAGGCGGGAATCGTTCTGCCGGAGAGGCGCTCGGCATCGTCGAGGCTTCCCTCGAAGGAGCAGATGTAGCTCCACCTCGACTCCTTCTCCACTGTCCATCGTATCGATTGGCGCCACAACGTGGGCGGGATGTCCGACGACCTCGCCGAAAAATGTGATAGGCTGATGCGTCGGCAAATGTCACACCCACAGCGAGAATCGCGGTCACGATTAGTGAGGAAACCGGGCTGCGCTGGAACACGCCTACGATGCTGCCGGAGGCATTGGCGATGGCGCCGGGGTCTCGGTACGCCGCTGTGCTCTTCCGCTTGGGCTTACTGGGCGCCTGCTCGATCTCATTGCAGGTGTTATCGTTATCGTCTGCCACCTGCGGCCTCCATATGCGATGTTTTTGTTATTTATCCGGGAACAACTGAAATGAGGTCTTTGATCTGGTGCGCAATCATGGCAGCACAGGTAGCGCTGAACGTGCTTTAACCCCCAAAGTACGCTTCGGCCCTCAATGGGCAGCAATGCGTCTGCTTGGTTGCCCTCTGAGTGTGAGGAGCGGGTCGACGTCATGGCCGTCACTGGCCTGAACCGACCGGACTTCCGCACCATCGCCGACTTCCGCAAGCGCCACCTCGTGGCCCTGTCGGACCTGTTCGTGCAGGTGCTGCGCCTATGTCGGGCCGCCGGTCTGGTCGAGTTCGCTCACGTGGCGGTGGATGGCGCCAAGCGATCAGCGAACGCCTCACGCCACAAGGCGATGAGCTACGGACGCATGAAGACGGCCGAGCCGGCCCTGGCCGCCGAGGTGGACGCTTGGCTGGAGCGCGCGCATGAGGCTGACGCGGCGGAGAATCAGGCTCACGGTGCCGGCCGTCGAGGTGACGAGACGCCAGACTGGATGGCCGACAAGCAGCGGCGGCTGGAAGCGATCCGCGCCGCCAAGGCCGCGCTGGAGGCGGAGGCGGCTGATCCGCCCGATCCCGAGGACGAGAGCGGGCCGGGCGCCTCGTCGGGCATGGGTTGGCAGGGACGGCCACTGCGCGGCGAAGACGGCAGTCCGCCCGACCGAGCGCAGCGCAACTTCACCGACCCGGACAGCCGGATCCTGCCCACGCGCGACGGCTTTGTACAAGGCTACAACGGCCAGATCGCGGTCGACGCAGCCCATCAGGTGATCATCGCGCACCGCCTCGTGACCAGCTCCGCCGATCACCGCGCGCTCGTGCCGCTTATGGACGGGGTCCGCGCTCATCTCGGGCGCAAGCCGCGGGAGGTCTCAGGCGATGACGGCTTTGCCAACGAGGCGAACCTCGCCGCGCTGAAGGAGCGGGGCATCACGGGCTACCTCGCTCCGGGCCAGGCGCGTCATGGCGAGGCGGACGCAGCCGGCCGCCGGAGGCTGACCAAGATGCCA
>JAGTAM010000496.1 GCA_023422485.1 Pseudomonadota bacterium
GCGGCCATGCGCGACCTCTTCCGGCAGCGGGCTGCCCAGCGTGAGGCTCGGCGCGAATTCAAGCGCGAGCGCGGCCGGATGGTCGACGACGCCCCCGGCGCGCTTCGCGCCATGGCCGACGCGGCGACCGCCCGCGGCGAAGCCCTGCGCAAGCTCGCCGATGCCAGCACGCCGCTCTTCGCGACCCTGGACGAGGGTCAGAAGCGCCGCGCCATGATGCTTGCGCGGCCGATGCGCCCGTTCGGCGGGCCGCATCGACACGGACCTCGGCACGGCGGCGAGCGCGACTGAAGACGGCTCCGCTTGATCCGAAGGCTTCGCGGCGGCAAACACCGCGGGCCCCGGCGTTCCGGCCGGGGTCAGCACAGACACGGTACAGCATGGCGCGCCGGCCACTCCTGAGGGGCGACACCCTTCCCCTGCTCGGGCGGCTCTGGCGGGAATGGCTCTCGCCCCACCGGGCGACGCTGGCGGTGGTGCTCGTGCTCATCACCATCGTCGGTGCGGCGACCGGACTCTATCCCGCCCTGATCAAGGCCGCCTTCGACGCCTTCGACCGCAAGGATATGGGGGCGCTGGCCTACGGCCCGCTCATCGTCATCGCCGTCACCTCGGCCCGCGGCTTCGCCCTGTTCGGCCAGACCGTGCTGACCAACCGTGTCGTCACCCGCGTCGAGGCCGACATGCAGGCGGCGCTCTACGCCCACCTAATCGATGCCGACCTGGCCCAGCTCGGCCGCGAGAGCCCGGCCGCCTTCACCCAGCGCTTCACCACCGACTTCGCCTTCATCAAGGAGGCGTTGACCCGCATCTCGACGGTGCTGCTGCGCGACGTCGCCATGCTCGCCGCGCTGGTGATCGCGCTGATCTGGATGGATCCGCTGCTGACGCTCGCCGCCGCGGTTACGGCGCCGCTCGTCGCCGGACCGGTCAACCGCATCGGCAAGCGGCTGCGACAGGTCTCGACCACGACGCAGGAGCAAATGGGCGCCACCGCGAGCCTCATCACCGAGAGCCTTCAGGGGGCCCGCGTCGCCAAGACCTACGCCCTGGAAGGCTACCTCAAGGGCCGCGCGGCGCAGGCCCTCGACGAGGTGCGCCGCCTCAAGATGAAGGCGGCCAATGCCCGCGGTCGCCTTGATCCGCTGATGGAGATCGGCGGCGGCCTCGCGGTGGCCGGCGTGCTGGTGCTGGTGGGCCAGCGGGTGATGTCGGGCGACCGCACGGTGGGCGACTTCACCGGCTACGTCGCCGCCCTGCTGCTGGCGGCGCAGCCGGCCCGGGCGCTCGGCACCCTCAACCCCATCCTGCAGGAGGCCGCCGCCGCACTCTCCCGCTACTTCGCCCTGATGGACGAGCCCCCGACGATCCGCGAGGTGCCGTCGGCCCGGCCGCTGACGGTAACGCGGGGCGAGATCCGCTTCGAGGGCGTGCATTTCCGCTACCGGGCCGACGCACCCGCGCTGGAGGGGATCGACCTCGTGGTGCCGGCGGGCTCGACCACGGCGCTCGTCGGGCGTTCGGGTTCGGGCAAATCCTCCCTGCTCAACCTCGTGCCACGCCTTCAGGATGTGACAGCCGGCCGCGTCCTCATCGATGGCACCGACATCCGCGACGTGACGATCGCCTCGCTGCGCTCGGCCATCGCGGTGGTCTCGCAGGAGGTCGTGCTGTTCGACGACACGATCGCCGCCAATATCGGCTTCGGCCGCTCCGGTGCCTCGCAGGAGGAGATCGAGGCGGCGGCCCGCGCCGCGGCGGCGCACGGCTTCATCACGCGGCTGAGCGAGGGTTACGCCTTCCGCGTCGGGCCGGGCGGCGGACGGCTCTCGGGCGGCGAGCGCCAGCGCATCTCGCTTGCCCGCGCCTTCCTCAAGAACGCGCCGCTCCTTCTCCTCGACGAGGCGACCTCCGCCCTCGATTCCGAGTCCGAGCACCTCGTTCAGGAGGCGTTGGAGCGACTGATGCGGGGGCGGACCACGCTGGTAATCGCCCACCGCCTCTCGACCGTGCGCGAGGCCGACCGCATCGCCGTGATGGAGGCCGGCCGGGTGATCGAGCTCGGCCGCCACGACGAGCTGGTCGCGGCGGGGGGCACCTACGCGCGGCTGCACCGGCTGCAATTGTCGGACGATTCGGGAGGAGTCCCCAAAGCCGAGGCGACCTCGGCCTGAACGGCGTCTGCGCGCACGAAGGCGCGGACGATCCTGTCACCATCCCCGCCTCTCGTGCGTCATTCCTCGGCAAGAGGGGGGGACGGATGGGATCGGATAGCTTCGGGACGACGCGGGCGGGCGAAACCGTCGCCCGGCACACCCTCGTCCGCGCCGACCTGCGGGTTCAGGTGATCGATTACGGTGCGGTCGTCACCGCCATCGAGGTGCCGGACCGTGACGGGCGATGGGCCAATGTCGTCCTCGCCCTCGGCACGGTGGAGGGGTACGAGACGGTGAGCCCGCATTTCGGAGCGATCGCCGGGCGCTATGCCAACCGCATTGCCAGGGGCCGCTTCACCCTCGACGGGACGACCTACGCGCTGCCGATCAACGAGCCGCCCAACACCATGCATGGCGGCCCGGAGGGGTTTTCCAGGCGCCTGTGGCAGGTGGCGGAAGCCGGCGAGACCCGCCTCGTGCTGAAGCGGCGCAGCCCTGACGGCGAGGAGGGTTTTCCGGGCACGCTCGATGTGGAGGTCGCCTACAGCCTGCCCGCGACCGGTACCCTGCGGATCGACTACCGCGCCGTGACCGACCGGCCGACCGTCCTGAATCTGACGAACCACAGCTACTTCAACCTCGCCGGTGAAGGCACCGGCGAGGTAATGGACCATGTCGTCCAAGTCTTCGCCGACGCCTACGCCCCGACCGACGCGACGCAGATCCCGACCGGAGAGTTGGCGGCGGTCGCCGGTACGCCGTTCGATTTCCGCGAATCCGTGGCGCTCGGCGCGCGCATCCGGCAGGGCCACGCGCAGATCGTCCTGGCCGGCGGCTACGACCACGCCTTCGTCCTGCGTGGTCCTGCCGGCACTCTGCGGCCGGCAGTCTCCTGCCTCTGCCCGGCGAGCGGGCGACGCCTGGATATCGCCACGACGCAGCCGGCGCTTCAGCTCTACAGCGGCAACAATCTCGACGGCTCCCTGGTCGGTCCCTCCGGCCGCACCTACCGTTCGGGAGATGGCGTCTGTTTCGAGACGCAAGGGTTTCCCGACGCGCCGAACCATCCGAACTTCCCGAGGACGGTTCTGAGGCCGGGCGAGACGTTCACATCGAGCACGACCTATCGCTTTTCGTCAGGCTGAGCGAAGCGCGCGGAACGAAAGCCCGAGCCTGCGGCGGCGAGCGCCGACGAGTGGGGCCGTCAAAAATCAGGGCGATCGACTTCAAGGCATTGCCCTGTAGAAGCGGAAAAGACCGCTTGA
>JAGTAM010000531.1 GCA_023422485.1 Pseudomonadota bacterium
CCTTGGCAAACGGCCGGCCGCGTCCTTCGCGCGTCAGACCTCCCGCGCGATCATCATCTTCTTGATCTCGGCGATCGCCTTCGCCGGGTTCAGGCCCTTCGGGCAGGTGTTGGCGCAGTTCATGATCGTGTGGCAGCGGTAGAGCCGGAACGGGTCGTGCAGCCCGTCGAGGCGCTCGCCGGTGTTCTCGTCGCGCGAGTCGATCAGCCAGCGATAGGCCTGGAGTAGGGCCGCCGGACCCAGGAACTTGTCGCCGTTCCACCAGTAGCTCGGGCAGCTCGTGGTGCAGCAGGCGCAGAGGATGCACTCGTAGAGGCCGTCGAGCCGGGCGCGGTCCTCGGGCGTCTGCTTCCACTCCTTCTCGGGCGCGGGCGTCTCGGTCTGGAGCCAGGGCTCGATCGCCGCGTGCTGCGCGTAGAAGTTGGTCAGATCCGGCACGAGGTCCTTGAGCACCGGCATGTGCGGCAGCGGGTAGATCCGCACCGCGCCATCCTTGTCCTTGCGGGTGAGGAACGGCAGCGCGTTGTCGGGGCTCTTGCACTCGTCGATGCCCATGGTGCAGGCGAGCGCGTTCTGCCCCTCGATGTTCATCGCGCAGGAGCCGCAGATGCCCTCGCGGCAGGAGCGGCGGAAGACCAGCGTCGGATCGACCTTGTTCTTGATCCAGAGCAGCGCGTCGAGGACCATCGGTCCGCAATCGTCGCGGTCGACATGGTAGGTGTCGATGCGCGGGTTCTTCCCGTCGTCGGGGTTCCAGCGATAGATCCGGAACCCCTGGACGTTCTTGGCGCCGCTAGGCGCCGGCCAGGACTTACCTTCGGTAACCTGGGAATTCTTGGGCAGATTGAACTGAGCCATGTCCTGTGCCTTCGAGGTGCGGCGGCCGCGAGGCTCGCTCCGAGCTTGAGAGAAATCCTATTGCCGATCGAGCCAGCCGGTGATGAACCGTTCGGCCTCTGCCTTCGGCGGCTGCTTCGCGGCCGGGCCGGACAGGCGGAACTTCACGAATTGGCCGCGCAGGCCGGTGAGACAGAGCAGGCTCTCGGTGGGGCCGAGGGCCGGATGATCGATGGTGAGGGCGCGGCAGGCGAGCTTTGCCCCCGCCTCCCCCGGCATGCGCACCGCGCCGCGATCCTCGCTGCCGCGATAGACGCCCTGCGCCACCGCCGTCCTGACGTCGCCGGCCGCCTGCGCGAGCTGCCCGGCGACCGCGGGCGAGGATGCTCCGTCGGGGATGGTCGCCACACCGGCATCGTAGACGTAGATGTCCGCCTTCCAGCGGCCGTTGGTATAGACGACGGAATAGCCGAGCCCCGGCGCGCGGGATTCGTAATCCGTGCGTGGCCCGCGGGTGAAGCCAGCGACCTCCGCGGGGAAGTCGAAGCCCGGACCCCGCGCCGCCGCCGGCAGGACCGCCAGGAGCGCTGCCGTGGCGCACAGGGCGGCGTGGGCGATCGGGCGAAGATCCGGGATCATCGCCCGCCGAGCCCTCCGTTCCACTGTGTGGCCACCGGACGCCTCATCAGTACACTCGCGCCTTCGGCTCGATGTACTGAATGTCGTTCGACATCGTGTAGGTGTGGACCGGGCGGTAATCGATCTCGACGCCGTGCTTGGACTGGTCGAGCCACGCGAGCGTGTGCTTCATCCATTCCTTGTCGTCGCGGTCGGGGAAGTCCTCGCGGGCATGCGCGCCGCGGCTTTCCTTGCGGTTGACCGCCGATTCCATGGTGACGACCGCCTGACCGATCAGGTTGTCGAATTCGAGCGTCTCCAGCAGGTCGGTGTTCCACACCAGCGAGCGGTCGGTGACCCCGATGTCGGAGACGCCGCGCCAGACCTCGTGGATCAGGCCCTTGCCCTCCTCCAGCACCTCGCCGGTGCGGAAGACGGCACAGTTGTTCTGCATCGTCCGCTGCATCCGGTCGCGCAGTTGCGCGGTCGGGGTGCCGCCGTCGGCGTAGCGGAAGCGGTCGAGGCGCGAGAGCGCCTTGTCGGCCGAGTCCTTCGGCAGTTCCGGCTGGCGGGCGTTCGGCTCGACGATGTCGGCGCAGCGCAGACCTGCGGCGCGGCCGAACACCACGAGGTCGATCAGCGAGTTCGAGCCGAGACGGTTGGCGCCATGCACCGAGACGCAGGCCGCCTCGCCCAGCGCCATCAGGCCCGGCACCACGGTGTCGGGGTCGCCGTTCTTCAGCGTCAGCACCTCGCCGTGGAAGTTCGTCGGGATGCCGCCCATGTTGTAGTGGACGGTCGGCAGGACCGGGATCGGCTCCTTGGTCACATCCACGCCCGCGAAGATCTTCGCGCTCTCCGAGATGCCCGGCAGGCGCTCGTGCAGGATCTTCGGGTCGAGATGGTCGAGGTGCAGGAAGATGTGGTCCTTGTCCTTGCCCACGCCGCGGCCGTCGCGGATTTCCATGGTCATCGAGCGTGAGACCACGTCGCGCGAGGCGAGGTCCTTGGCCGACGGCGCGTAGCGCTCCATGAAGCGCTCGCCTTCCGAATTCGTCAGGTAACCGCCCTCGCCGCGCGCGCCTTCGGTGATGAGGCAGCCGGCGCCGTAGATGCCGGTGGGGTGGAACTGCACGAATTCCATGTCCTGCAGCGGCAGGCCGGCGCGCAGCACCATGGCGTTGCCGTCACCCGTGCAGGTGTGGGCCGAGGTCGCCGAGAAGTAGGCGCGGCCGTAGCCGCCGGTGGCGAGGATGGTCTGCTGGGCGCGGAAGCGGTGGATCTCGCCGGTGGCCTGGTCGATCGCCATCACGCCGCGGCAGCGTCCGTCCTCGTCCATGATCAGGTCGAGGGCGAAGTACTCGATGAAGAACTGGGTCTTGTTCTTCACCGCCTGCCCGTAGAGCGTGTGGAGCATGGCGTGGCCGGTGCGGTCGGCCGCGGCGCAGGTGCGCTGGGCGGTGCCCTTGCCGTAGTCGGTGGTCATGCCGCCGAACGGCCGCTGGTAGATCTTGCCCTCGTCCGTGCGGGAGAAGGGCACGCCCCAGTGCTCCAGCTCGTACACCGCGGCCGGCGCGTTGCGCACGAGGTACTCGATCGCGTCCTGGTCGCCGAGCCAGTCCGACCCCTTCACGGTGTCGTACATGTGCCAGCGCCAGTCGTCCGGGCCCATATTGCCGAGGGAGGCCGAGATGCCGCCCTGCGCCGCCACGGTGTGCGAGCGGGTCGGGAACACCTTGGTGATGCAGGCGGTGCGCAGGCCGGCTTGCGAGCAGCCGACCGTGGCCCGCAGGCCGGCGCCGCCGGCGCCGACGATCACCACGTCGAAGGTGTGATCGATGATGGCGTAGGCGGGAGCGCCGCCATTCGTTCCGTTAGAAGCCATGCCGTTGGAAGCCATGAGCGATGAATCCTCGGTTTCCGTGCCGGCGATCAGGCGAGGCCGCCCAGGCTCACGCGGATGATCGCGTAGAGGCAGGCGGCGGCCACCGCGACCGCGTAGAAGGTGTTGGCGATGAGCGCCGCGAACTTGAGGCCGTGGCTGTGCACGTAGTCCTCGATCACCGTCTGCATGCCGAGACGCATGTGGATCGTCACCGACACCACGGCGAGGATCAGGATGATCGAAACGAGCGGGTGCGACACCAGCGCGACCGCCTGCGGATAGGTCCGCCCGGCCATCAGCGCGATGATGACGACGAAGGCGAGCATCAGGAGCGCGTTCGAGGCGCCTGTCAGGCGCTGCAGCCAGAAATGGCCGGCGCCGTGGCCCGAGGCGCCCAGCCCCTTCACCCGGGCGCGGGGCGTGCGCATCGAGAGCGCGGTGTTCTGGCGGTTGTCGACCTGGGACATGGGAGGCCTCAGCGAACGAGCAGGGCGGTCGCCCAGATCACGACGGTCAGGATGACGGAGCCGATCAGCGTGGCGCGGGCGAGCCCCAGGCGGCGGTCACGGTCGAAGCCGTAGCCGGCATCCCAGATGAAGTGGCGAATGCCGCCGAGCATGTGGTGCAGCAGCACCCAGGTGTAGGCGAACAGGATGGCGCGCCCGACCCACGAGCCGAAGAACCAGGCTACCGTGTCGTAGGCGCGCGGACCGGAGGCGAGCGCCACCAGCCACACCGCGACGAGGAAGGTGCCGCCGTAGAGCGCCGTGCCGGTGATGCGGTGGAACACCGACATCGCCATGGTCCAAGTCCAGCGGTAGATCTGGAGATGGGGCGAGAGCGGCTGGGCGACCGTAGGTCTGACGGTAGGGTTCATCGCGGCTCACGATCCTCGCGTCGAAGACTGGATAAATTCCAGGGAAGGGTTAGGGCGACCGGCTCCGGCCGGCAATGCCGCTGCTGCGGTGCAGCATTAGTCAAGCTGACGATCGCGCGGATCTGTCTCACGCTAGTCTCCCGGTCAGCCTAAACCAGAAATAGGCGAGCGGGGTCGCGATCAGCAGCGAGGCGATGCCCGTGGCGAGAGTGAGTTTGGTCGCGTCGGCCAGTGACAGGCGGCCGAGATCCATCGTCATGATGATGGGCGGCGCCTGATAGGGCAGGAACAGCGTCGAGTAGCCGACCACCTGCACCATCAGCACGCTCATCAGGTCGAAGCCGCTCGCCCGCGAGAACTCCTCCGCCAGCGCCGTGTAGAGGGCGGGCGCGCCGTTGGCGGTGGCAGTGAACAGGAAGCCGATCGACAACCCCGTGAGCGTCGCGAAGTTCTTGGCGGGTGCCCCCGGTTCCAGCGGGGCGACCGAGAGGAGCGCGTGGCCCAGACGCGCGCCGAGTCCGGTCTCGTTGACCACCGCCGTCAGCCCGAACAGGGCCGCGACGTAGAAGCAGGTCCGCAGCGGGATCTCACCGAAGCTCGCCGACGGCAGGACGCCGATGCCCGGAAGCAGGCAGATCACCGCCGCCGCAAGCCCGATCCAGGCCGGCGGGATGCCGTGCCAGCCGTCGCTGAGCCACAGGGCCAGCATCACCGCGAGGATCACCGAGAGGCGCCGCTCCGCGCCCGACAGCGGGGGCAGCGGCGGCAGTTCGGGCCGCTTCCCGTCGAGGCGATCGGGGAAGATCAGGATCGTGCAGGCGACCAGCAGCGCGCCCTTCACGAGACCGAGAACCGGCGCGTGCAGAAACAGATAGGGCAGATAGTTGAGATGGATGTTGAACAGCGTTTCGGCGGTGCCGGCCATGACGAGGTTCGGCACATTGGCGGGCAGGATCGCCGCCGAGAGCATTGGGGTCGCCACGCCGAAGGCGAGCAGCGCCCCCGTCCGGCCCGGACGCCCGGCCTTCAGCCCGAAGGCATCGCACAGCGCGATCACCACCGGGACCATCACCGCGATGCGCCCGAGATTGGACGGCATCACGAAGGCCAGCGCGAAGGAGAAGGCGACGATCCCGGCGACGAAGCCGGGATAGGAGGCGGGCAGCCGCACCGCCAGCCCCCGCGCGAGCCGGTTGCCCAGCCCTGTGCGGTTCATGGCGAGCCCGACCACCATGCCGCCCGTCACCAGCCAGAAGGCGGAAGAGGCAAAGCCCGAGAACACCGTCTGTGCCGGGGCGAGCTTGAGCAGCATCGCCAGCGCGAAGAACATCAGCGCCGTGACGATCTCCGCCACCAGGCCGGTCGCCCACAGCCCCATGCAGAGCACGAGCAGGCCGCCGGCCGCGACGACCGTGCCTTGGCCTGAGAGAAGACTGGCGGCTGCGGCGCTCATGGCGCGGTTCAACTGCGAACTGGAACCGTTCGCAATTCGGCTTTCGTAGTGGGTGCCTTCGTCTCTCGCGAAGGCTGCTGCCGATCTCACGCTGTTGTGATAGGCAGTCCAGCGATCAGTGCCTCCAACGGGCACGAAATCCGGGCTCGATGATGCGGCCGAAAACCAACCAATGATGCGCTTCGATCTCGTCGATCTGAACCTGTTCCGGCACGTGGTGGAGGCCGGCTCGATCACCCACGGCGCGGAGCGGGCGAACCTCGCGCTGGCCGCGGCCTCGGTGCGGGTGCGGGCGATGGAGGACTCGCTCGGCGCCGCGCTGCTGCTGCGCGGTCGCCAGGGGGTGACGCCGACGCCCGCCGGCCGCGCCCTGCTGGCCCATGCCCGCGAGATCTTCGGCCAGATCGAGCGGCTTCAGGGCGACCTCTCGGTCTTCGCCGGCGGCGCCGTCGGCCAGATCCGGGTCCTGTCGAACACCAACGCGCTCACCGAATTCCTGCCCGAGGCGCTTTCCGCCTATCTTGCGCTCCATACGGGGGTCAGCGTCGATATCGAGGAGCGCACCTCCGACGAGATCGTCGGGATGGTGGCCGACGGGGCGGCCGATCTCGGCATCGTCGCCGGCACCGTCGATACCGGCACGCTCCAGACCTTCCCCTTCCGTCACGACCGCTTCGTCGTGGTGGTCGCGGCCGGCCACGCGCTGGCCCGCCGCACCCGCCTCGGCTTCGTGGAGGTGCTGGAACACGACCTCGTCGGCCTCGACCGGCCGAGTGCCCTGACGCGCTTCCTCGCCGGCAAGGCCTCCCGCATCGGCCGGCCGATGCGGCGGCGGGGGCAGTTGCGCAGCTTCGACGCGGTCTGCCGCCTCGTCGAATGCGGCGTCGGCCTCGGCATCGTGCCGGAGACCACGGCGCGGCGGGCGTGGCGCACGATGGGGATCGCCCTCGTCCCGCTCGAAGACTCCTGGGCGGCGCGCGACCTCAAGCTCTGCCTGCGCGACCTCGCGGCCCTGCCGCCCTTCGCGCAGGATTTCGTAGCGCATCTGCGCGCCGCCGAGGCGTGAGGCCGTCAGGTGCCGGTGAAGGTATCGATCAACAGCTTCACGTTCAGCACCACGATGATGCCGGCGATCGCCCAGGACAAAGCCTTCAGCCAGCCCGGAATCACGAAAGAGCCCATCAGCCGCCGGTCGGAGACGAAATGCACCAGCGGGATCACCGCGAAGGGCAACTGCATCGAGAGCACGACCTGGCTCAGCACGAGGAGGCGGGCGGTGCCCTGCTCGCCGTAGAGCGCGGTGACGATCACCACGGGGACGATGGCGATGCCCCGCGTCACCAGCCGCCGTGCCCAGTTCGGCAGGCGCAGCCGCAGGAAGCCTTCCATGACGATCTGGCCGGCGAGCGTCGCCGTCACCGTCGAGTTGAGGCCCGAGGCCAGCAGCGCCACGGCGAACAGGGTCGAGGCAATGCCGACGCCGAGCAAGGGCGAGAGCAGTTCGTAGGCCTGCTCGATCTCCTCGACTTCGGTGCGCCCGCTCGCGTGGAACACGGACGCGGCCATGATCAGGATCGCGGCGTTGACGAACA
>JAGTAM010000623.1 GCA_023422485.1 Pseudomonadota bacterium
ATCACACCCTTACCGACAGGACGCGAGATGTCGGACGCAACGGTCCATGTCTTCGTTCGTTTATTGATGCGAGACAACGCTACGAAAGATCAGGACTGAAGATGAGCGGCCCCGACACCACGTCTGAAAAGCTGCCCGATAGCCCGCCGCTGCCGGAATCCGTTCGCGATCACCTCGGCCACGAGTTGCGCGGCGTGTTGACCGAAACGGCTCCCGAACCGCGCTTTCTCGGCGACGAGCCGTCCGTGCCGGAAAAGTTCGAGCCGCAGATCCGCCGACTCGAGACGCGGCTGAAAACGCACGAGGAAGGCACGGAAGCCGTCGAGCAGGCGCTCGACCGGATTCTCGATGCCTTCGGCGTCGCCCCTCACGCCGACGCGGAGGGCAGGAAGTAGGACGCTCACGCCCTTCGCGTCGCCAGCAGATCCCGGATCTCGGCCAGCAGTTTCACCTCGGCTGGAACTTCGGCCTCGGGCTTCGGCTTGGCCTCTTCACGAGATTTCAGCGCGTTCATGGCGCGGATCACCATGAACAGCACGAAGGCAATGATGGTGAAGTTGACCGCCAGCGTCAGGAACTGGCCGTAGCCGATCACCGCGCCCACCTTCTTCGCCTCGGCATAGGGCATGCCTGCCTGCACCTTGGACGAGAGCGGGATGTAGTAGTTCGAGAAATCAAGTCCGCCGGTGACCGCACCGATTATCGGCATGATCACGTCCTGAACCAGCGAGTTGACGTACGCGCCGAACGCCGCGCCGATGATCACGCCCACGGCGAGATCGACCACATTGCCGCGCAACGCGAACTTCTTGAACTCTTCCAGCATCCGGGCCTCCTGCGACGGCGTCTCGAACGGAGTGCGCCGCCTGCGAAGCTATGCCGGAGGCAGCGGATGCCAAGGGGATGGTGCCTCCGACCGTGACGCTTCCGGCAGGTCGGACCACTCTCGTTCGAGGACCTTGTGCCATCCGCCACACGCCCGTCGGCAGGCCCATGCAGGCCAAGCCACTTGGCTAAGCTAGAAGTAGATCGAGCGGGGGCTCAAGCTTCAGCTTCAAATTTTCGGAAATTCGGCAAATTTCGAGAAAACATCAGAAACAAACCCGCGAGTTCTGCATGCAATGGGTTGGGCGGCAGCGCGCGGATAGGCGCCATTTTAACGGCGTTTAGGATTAGTTCATTTTTAAATTGGTACCGAGCAGTGGCTACTCCAATTTCCTGCCATGGCCGAGGTACCGCTCCGGATGCCTGACGAACCGATTCACCACAACTTGCCGAAAGATCCCGGCTCAATCCAGGGTGAAACGGCAAGCGTTGTCACGGGGCACCTGACCCTCGCCCTGCGCGACTACTTCGATCTCGCGAGTCAGGCGCCCCTTCCGGGCCGGCTCGCCGAGCTTCTGCAGCAGTTCGAGACTGCGCTCGCGGCGCATGGCGGACAGGTGGAGGCCGTCTTCCGGGACGATCTCGTGAAGGCGTTGCCGATGTTGCGCACCTTCGCGATCTCGCTCGCCGCCAACCCGACCCGGGCCGACGACCTCGTGCAGGAGACCATGGTCAAGGCCTGGGCGAATCGGGAGCGGTTCACGCCGGGCACGAACTTCACGGCGTGGCTGTTCACCATCCTGCGCAACCAGTTCTACACCGAGATCCGCAAAGGGCGGCGCGAGGTGGAGGACGCCGATGGCGTCCACGCCGGCACGCTCACCGCTCATCCCGATCAGGAGCATGCTGCGGGGCTGCGGATGGTGATGAATCTGATCGGCACGCTGCCGTTGCCGCAGAGACAGGCGCTCCTGCTCGTGGGCGCCGAGGGCTTCACCTACGAAGAGGCGGCCGAACGGCTCGGCTGTCAGGTCGGCACGGTCAAGAGCCGTGTCAGCCGCGCCCGCGCCTTCCTGATCGATTCCTTCGAGGGGTTGCCGGATGGCTTGGCGGCGCGGGCCTGACCCGCGCCGTCGCGGCGATCAAGGCACCCGCTCTGGACATCCGATCCAAGAGGGCGCCCTATCCCGCTGTTTCTGCCCCATCTTTTCCGGAAAGGCCGGCGAGCGCCTCTCGGGCCGGTCGTTTTTAGACGTCGAGATTGGCCACGCGCAGCGCGTTCTCCTGAATGAACTCGCGACGCGGCTCGACGATGTCGCCCATCAGCTTGACGAACAGGTCGTCGGCATCGGTCGTGTCCTTGACTTTGACCTGCAGCAGCGAGCGCACGTCGCGGTCCAGCGTCGTCTCCCAAAGCTGCTGCGCGGTCATCTCGCCGAGGCCCTTGTAGCGCTGGAGCTGAAGACCCTTGCGGCCGAACGCCATCACGGCCTCGAACAGGCCGACGGGGCCGTAGAATTCGGTCTCGTCTCCCTTGCGGGACAGCGTCACCGGCTCCTCGTAGATCTCGCGCAGGGTTTCCGCTCGTTCGGCGAGGCGCCGCGCCTCCTGCGAAGCGAGCAGTGTCGCATCGAGGTTGGCGACCTGCTTCACGCTGCGAAGCGTCCGGCTGAAGACGTATCCGCCCTCCGAAGCCGCACCGGTCCAGCCCTTCTCGATCTCGTCGGCGATCCGGTCGAGACGCTTGGCGGTGCGGTCGGCCAGAACCTCGGCCTCGCCGGGATTCTCGGCGACATCCTTGGCGAAGGCGCCGGCCAGGACCGCCTGCTCGACCACCGCGCGGTCGTAACGGGTGTGAAGGCCGTGCAGAACGCTGCGGAAGGCGCGTGCTTCCTCGACCAGCGTCTTGAGCTGGGCGCCGCCGAACTCGGTGCCCGAGGCGAGCCGCAGCACGGCGCCGTCGACGCCCTGGTCGATCAGGTAATCCTCCAGCGCCCGCTCGTCCTTGAGGTAGAGCGCGCGCCGGCCGCGCTCGGCTTTGTAGAGCGGCGGCTGGGCGATGTAGAGGTGCCCACGCTCGATGATCTCCGGCATCTGCCGGAAGAAGAACGTCAGCAGCAGCGTCCGGATATGCGAACCGTCGACATCCGCATCGGTCATGATGATGATGCGGTGGTAGCGCAGCTTGTCTGGGTTGAAGCCCTCGCGATCGGTCGAGGAGCGGCCGATGCCGGCGCCGAGCGCGGTGATCAGCGTGCCGATCTCGGCCGAGGACAGCATCCGGTCGGCGCGCACGCGCTCGACGTTCAGGATCTTTCCGCGCAGGGGCAGAACCGCCTGGAAGGTCCGGTCGCGGCCCTGCTTGGCCGAACCGCCGGCGGAGTCACCCTCCACCAGAAGCAATTCGCATTTCGACGGATCACGCTCCTGACAATCGGCGAGCTTGCCGGGCAGCGAGGCGATGTCGAGCGCGCCCTTGCGGGTGATCGTTTCGCGCGCCTTGCGCGCCGCCTCGCGGGCGGCCGCCGCCAGCACCACCTTGGCCATCACCGATTTGGCCTGGGCCGGGTTCTCCTCGAGCCAGGTCGAGAGGCCCTCGTTGAGGATGTTCTCCACCGCCGGACGGACCTCGGAGGAGACGAGCTTGTCCTTCGTCTGCGATGAGAATTTCGGGTCCGGCACCTGTACGGAGATGACGGCGGTCAGGCCCTCGCGGCAATCGTCACCGGTGAGGGAGACCTTCTCCTTCTTGGCGATCCCCGAGGACTCGGCGTAGCCGGTCAACTGACGCGTCAGGGCGGCCCGGAACCCCGCCATGTGGGTGCCGCCGTCGCGCTGCGGGATGTTGTTGGTGAAGGGCAGGACCGTCTCGTTGAACGAGTCGTTCCACCAGAACGCCACCTCGACGCGGATGCCGTCGCGCTCGCCCAGAACGGTGACGGGCTTCGCCATGCCGTCGACGGGTTTGCGCGAGCGATCGAGATAGCGCACGAACGCCTCGACGCCGCCTTCGTAGCAGAGCTCTTCCCGCTTGTGCTCGGCGTGCCGCGCGTCGGTGAGCACGATGCGCACGCCGGAATTCAGGAAGGCGAGTTCGCGCAGGCGCTTTTCCAGCGTCGCGAAATCGAACTCGGTCATCGTGAAGGTGTCGGGGCTCGGTAGGAACGTTACCTCGGTGCCGCGACGGTCGCCGGCGGGACCGACTACCTCCAGGGGTGCCACCGCGTCACCGTGGCGGAACTCCATCCGGTGCTCCTTGCCGGCGCGCCAGATCCGCAGCTTCAGGCTCACAGAGAGCGCGTTGACCACCGAGACGCCGACGCCGTGAAGGCCGCCCGAGACCTTGTAGGAGTTCTGGTCGAACTTACCGCCGGCATGGAGCTGGGTCATGATGACCTCGGCGGCCGAGACTCCCTCCTCCTTGTGGATGTCGGTGGGAATGCCGCGGCCGTTGTCGGAGACGGTGCAGGAGCCGTCGGCGTTCAGCGTCACGGTGACGAGGTCGGCGTGGCCGGCGAGCGCCTCGTCGATGGCGTTGTCCACCACCTCGTAGATCATATGGTGAAGGCCGGAGCCGTCGTCGGTGTCGCCGATATACATGCCCGGCCGCTTGCGCACGGCATCCAGGCCCTTCAGCACGCGGATCGATTCCGCGCCGTAGCTATCGGCGTGTTCGGTGTTCGGGGAGTCAGCCATGAAATTCCTCGGGCAGGCGGCTCGTGAGCCTGTTTTCGAGCCCGGCCGGGCCGGGCGCGCCTGCTATGTCCGTGCCCACCTCATATAGGCGTTCCCCTCTGATTTTGCATCGGTTTTCGCGTTGGGAAAGCGCCTCGGAGGACCGATTTCTGACGTGGTTCCGTTAAACTCCCGTTAGGCTCGACGACCGATCTGCCGCGTTGGCCTCGAATCCCTTTGGCGGGAGTGCGTGCGACCACTCAGTCCTGCAGGAACGGGTTCGTCATCCGCTCCTGCCCGAGCGTTCCCGTTGGTCCGTGACCGGGAATGAAAGCGACGTCGTCGCCGAGCGGCAGAACCTTCTCCTTGATCATACGGATCAATTGCTCGTGGCTGCCGCCTGGCAGGTCGGTGCGACCGACCGATCCCTGGAACACCACATCGCCGACGAGGGCGAAGCGGGCGTCGCGGCTCATGAACACGACGCTGCCGGGGGAGTGGCCGGGCGCGTGCCAGATGTCGAAGGTGAGGCCGCCGATCGTGACGGTGTCGCCCTCGGCGAGCCAACGGTCCGGCGTGATTGCGCGGGCGCCGTCGAGGCCGTAACTCGCGCCCGCCTCGGGCAGCGAGTCGAGCAGGAACTTGTCGGCCTCGTGCGGCCCTTCGACGGGAACGCCGAGCCGCTCCTTCAACTCGGCGGCGCCGCCGGCATGGTCGATATGGCCGTGGGTGAGCAGGATCTTCTCGACCGTGACGCCCTGCGAGCGGATCGCCGCCTCGATCCGGTCGAGATCGCCGCCGGGATCGACCACGGCTCCGACCTTGGTGGCGTCATCCCAGACCAGGGTGCAATTCTGCTGGAACGGGGTGACCGGGATGATCGCGGCGCGGGGCGTGGCGGGCATGCGGACTCGGCAGCTCGGGGGAAGTCGTGTGCGGTTCTAGACCGTTGCGCCGAGAAGCGCCAATGCGCGGCGCCTCGGCCCGCGGCCTCAGTTCTCGCTCGGGATCGTACGCGGACGACCCGCCTCGTCGATGGCGACGAAGGTGAAGGTCGCCTCGGTCACCTTCTCGCGGACCTGCGTCTGGAAGCGCCGGGCCCAGGCTTCGAGATGGATCTTCATCGACGTGCGCCCGACATGCCCGATCCGGGTGTAGACGCACAGCACGTCCCCGACTCGCACCGGCCGGATGAAGGTCATCGCATCGACGCCCACCGTCACGACCCGGCCCTGCGCCCGCTCGACCCCGGCGATGCCGCCGGCCTGATCCATCTGCGACAGCACCCATCCGCCGAAGATGTCGCCGTTCGCGTTGGTGTCGGCCGGCATGGCGATGGTGCGCACCGTGAGGTCGCCGATAGGATGGGTGTCACCCCCATCGATCGCCTGTGTCATCGCTCCCCCTTGCCGCCGACTCGACGATGCGCTGATCGCCAGCCAAGCACGGCCACCGGCCCCGCGCCAGAGGCGGCGAAACGCGAGAGGCTCCGTCAGGGCATCAAGCCGAGAAGCTCCAGCCCGGCGGCGAGGAAGATCGCCGCGGCGCAGACGAACAACTCCAGCGGGATATCCTGCCAGGACAGGGTGCGCGCGGGCGAAATCGCGCGCCGCTGCCGCGTCACGAGATCGATCATGGGGCGTCCTCCGGAGCGGTCCATCTCTCGCGGACCCGCTCACTTGAGCACTATCCTACATCCGAGCGGGCTGCTTCGGAAAGCGCCGGACGGGATTCGACACGCCGAGATGCGAGCGCGAAAAAGCCCGAAGCGGTCGGACTTCGGGCTTCTCGACGAACGGTTGATGGCGAGGGCGGGACAGCGCCCCCGCGCGGATCGATGAGCTCAGTAGTAGAACCGGCGCGGGCCGTAGAAGCGACGCGGGCCGTAATACGGACGGCGGTAATAGGGGCGACGGTAGAACGGGCGCGGGCCGTAGAAGCGGCGGCCATAATAGGGGCGCGGGCCCCAGCCGCGGCGATAATAGTACTGTGCCTTCTCAGCGGTAACGGGCGCGGTCTCGGTCACCAGCGCGGCCGAGGGACCGACCGGGGCGGCCGAGGCACCCTGCGGAGCGACCGCGGCGAGGCCCAGGACCATCAGCGCGGCGATGAGGAGTTTCTTGAGCAAGTGGGCATTCCCTCTGCGGCAAACGCAAACGGCCACGCCGAAGCCGGCGTGCCGCGGGAGCGAGAACGCGCGAGGGGTCGAAACGGTTGCGCAGGAAAACCACGCCGCGCGGTCGGAAACGCGGATCAGGCGATCTTCGTGGTCATGTCGACGATGGATGCCTCGCCGCTGTTCTTCACGAGCGCGATGCCGCGCTCGCAATCCTCGCGGCGCATGTAGCCCTCGCCGGAATCGGCAATGACGTTGCCGTTCTGGACGCGCAGGCGCCAGCGCCACTGCCCGCCTGCATCGCGATAGAGTTCGTAGCGCATCCCGCCTGTCTCCTGCCGGGCCGCGCTTCGAACGAGCACGGCGCGGGATAGAACGCATCCCGCGCCGAAAGGATCGTTTCAGATTACGGATCGATCAGGAGCGCGGCGCACGGTCGAGCCAACCGATGGCGCGACCGCCCTCGTTGCCGGAACGCGCGGGGCGACCGTCGTTCGGACGGCCTCCCTGAGGGCGCGCGCCTTGCGGGCGAGCGCCCTGCGGACGGCCCTCGCCGGCCCGCTCGGGGCGGCGCTGGTCGGAGCGTTGCCCGTCGGGACGCGGGGCGCCGGAGCGCTGGTCCTGGC
>JAGTAM010000625.1 GCA_023422485.1 Pseudomonadota bacterium
ATCCTGCATGATCGCGCCCGCCCCATCCCGTTCCGGGTCGATCGGACCTGAGGCTACTCCGCTGCGTCGAGGCGCGGACGCTCGATCTCGGCGCGCTCGCGCTTCACCAGTTCGGCCGTAAGGAACGCCACCTCCAGCGCCTGCTCCGCGTTGAGTCGCGGGTCGCAGTAGGTGTGGTAGCGGTCCTGCAGGTCGTCGGCCGTCAGCGCGCGGGCGCCGCCGGTGCACTCGGTGACGTCCTTGCCGGTCATCTCCAGATGGATGCCGCCGGCGATCGTGCCTTCCGCGCGATGCACGCCGAAGAAGCCCTCGATCTCCTGCATCACCCGCTCGAACGGCCGGGTCTTGTAGCGGCCGGCCGCGATGGTGTTGCCGTGCATCGGATCGCAGACCCACACGACGTTGCGGCCCTCGCGCTGCACCGTGCGGATCAACCCCGGCAGGTGGTCGCCGACCTTGTCCGCGCCGAAGCGGCAGATCAGGCTGAGGCGCCCGGCCTCGTTCTCCGGATTGAGGAGATCGATCAGGCGGATCAGCCCCTCGGCCGTGGTCGAGGGCCCGCATTTGAGGCCGATCGGGTTCTTGATGCCGCGAGCATATTCCACGTGAGCGTGGTCCGGCTGGCGGGTGCGGTCGCCGATCCACAGCATGTGGCCGGAAGTGGCGTACCAGTCACCGCTCGTCGAATCGACGCGGGTCAGCGCCTCCTCGTAGCCGAGAAGCAAAGCCTCGTGGCTGGTGTAGAAGTCCGTGGTGCGGACCTCCTGGTGCGTCTCCGGATTGATGCCGATGGCGCGCATGAAGTCGAGCGCGTCCGACATCCGCTCGGCCACATCCCGGTAGCGCGAGGATTGGGGGCTGTCCTTCACGAAGCCGAGCATCCAGCGATGCGCGTTCTCGAGGTTGGCGTAGCCGCCGGTGGCGAAGGCGCGCAGCAGGTTCAGCGTCGCCGCCGACTGCCGGTAGGCTTCGAGCTGGCGCTTCGGATCGGGGATCCGCGCTTCCTCGTTGAAGGTCAGGCCGTTGATGATGTCGCCGCGGTAGCTCGGCAGCGACACGCCCTCCAGCGTCTCGGTCGGCGAGGAGCGCGGCTTGGCGAACTGCCCGGCGATGCGGCCGACCTTCACCACGGGCGAGCCGCCCGCGAAGGTGAGCACCATCGCCATCTGCAGGAAGACGCGGAAGAAATCGCGGATGTTGTCGGCCGAGTGCTCGTCGAAGCTCTCGGCGCAATCGCCACCCTGAAGCAGGAAGGCCTCGCCCGCGCCGACGCGCGCCAAAGCGGCCTTCAGCTTGCGCGCCTCACCGGCAAAGACCAGCGGCGGAAAGCTCGCGAGCTGCGCCTCGACGGCCTGAAGAGCGCCCGCGTCCGGATAGGACGGGACCTGCTGGATCGGCAGGTTGCGCCAGGTTTTCGGGGTCCACCGCTCGGCCATGCTACTCTCTCCGCTCACCCGCTCGGGTGATGCGCGCGGGCCCTCCCGCCTCGCGCGAAGCCGGGCTTATAGAGCGGTTTTCTCGAAGTTGCGAGTTTGCCGACGCGATAGCTGAGTATCGGCCTGCGCATCCTCGCGCCCCTTGTTTTCGCATCGTCTTTTTCCGAAAGTCGGCGGCCGGCTTTCGGACCGATGCTCTATTCCTTCAATCCCCGGCCGGCGAGCAGGCCGACGAGTTCGGCCTGACGCGTCACGCCGGTCTTCTGGAAGATGCGCTTCAGCACCGAGCGTGCGGTGTTGGGGGTGATCCCGAGCTTGGCGGCGGCGGGCACCGGCGGATCGCCCGCCGCGATCAGGGTCGCGAGCCGCGCCTCTCCCGGAGTCAGGTCGAACAGACCCTGGACGACATCCGCGCTCGGCACCTCCTGGGCCACGACAGGCGTGGCGATCAGCACGAAGCGCGCTCGGACGAAGACGTCGTGCGCCGCGCCGCGGATCGGAACGAGGTGAAGGATCACCGGCGGGCGCTCTCCACTGGCGGCGATCGGAATCGAGCGCACCGGCATGTCGCCCGCCTGCCCCGACCGCGCCACCGCCTCGCGCAGCAGCCGGTCGGCGGCCGGATCGACCACAGCGAGCCGGGAGGGCTGGTCGCTGAGGGTGTGGGGCATCATCGCCACCAGGGACGGATTGGCGCCGATGACCCGCCCGCCACTTCCGAGCACGGCGGCGGGCAGGCCGAGCGCTTCGAGCGTCTGGGTCGTGGTGGTCACCCTTTCCATTTCCAGGCGTGCGGAGAGCAGGGCGGCCCGCGCGAGATGGGGGCGCAGGCCGTTGAGGGCGGAAAGCACCTGCGGGCCGAAATCGCCCTCGGCGCGGGCGCGCTCGCAATGAACGATCACGCTGTCGCCGCTCGGCACCATCACGGTCGTCGCGGTGCCCGCGCCGTAACCCCGCGGGATCAGGAAGTCCTGATAGAGCGGAAGCGTCGCGATCTCCTCCTCCGTCACGACGTCGAGGTCGTTGAGAAAGCCGGGATGGCGCAACGCCAGAAGCCGTTCCGTGCGGACATTGCCGGGAAAATGCAGATGTTCGGCCACCAGGGCATCGAACTCGGCCGAGGTCGTCACGAAGTCGCGGTAGTGCGTCCCGGTCGAGACGATCATCACCGCCTCGGGCGCTCCGGCGAAACGGGAGAGCTCGATCAGAACCTCGCGCCACAGTTCGGGCAGGGCGGCCGCCTCGTAGATTCGGTCGATCAGGGCTGCGCCCTCGTCCGAAAGCGTCACGGACGGCTCGATCGAGGCTGAGCGGATTGCGGAGGGAAGGGGGCGAGAATGGATTGTCATGAATCGAGAAAAAATGGGACGTCCGCAGCCATAGACCGCAACGTTGACGCCCTTGTTAGCCAACGAATATCGTATCCGGCTCGATAATACAGTGATTTCTTCGCGTTTCTCCACCTTAGAGAACCGGAACGTGCTGGCTCACACCCGAAATCTAGCAGCCACCTCGAACGCGAGCCACGAAGACGGCACCGGGCATTCCCGTTCTGACAGCAGCCTCTTACCCGTGACGTAGGTTAGATTTCGGAATGCCGCGCTTGTGAGATGCCGAACCATGCCTGTCGGCCTCATCAGGGATCCCGCGGGCGACGGAGAAAATGCCGGGGCGGGACGATTGCCGCACGCTTCCCGCGACCGAGATTTCCCCGTCAGTCAGAGGAGAGATCCATGCGGCTCCAGGTTCTCGGCTGCGGGGACGCGTTCGGCTCGGGCGGGCGCTTCAATACCTGCTTCCACGTCGATGCATCGGACGCACCGGACAACGGCGCCTTCCTCATCGATTGCGGCGCCTCCGCGCTGATTGCGATCCGGCGTTTCGGCGTCGAGCCGAACCGTATCCGCACGGTGTTCCTGACACATCTCCACGGCGACCATTTCGGCGGCCTGCCCTGGCTGATCCTCGATGGGCAGCTCGTCAGCGGGCGCACCGATCCGTTGACCGTAGTCGGCCCGCCGGGCACGGCAGCGCGCCTGCCGGCAGCGATGGAGGTGCTGTTTCCCGGCTCCAGCACGGCCGAGCGCCGGTTCTCCGTCGATGTCGTCGAGATGGAGGCCGGGCGCCCGGTCGAGACCGGAGGCGTGCGCGCCACCGCCTTCACCATGCGCCATCCCTCCGGCGCCCCCGCGCACGCCCTGCGGATCGAGGCGGCGGCCAAGGTCGTCAGCTATACCGGCGACACCGAGTGGGTGGACGAGATCGTCGCCGTGGGCCGTGGGGCCGACCTGATGATCGCCGAGGGCTACACCGTGGAGCGGCCGGTGAAGTTCCACCTCGACAGGGCGACGCTGAAGCGACGCCTGCCCGAGATCGCCCCGAAGCGGCTGATGCTGACCCACATGAGCCCGGAGATGATCGCTCACCCGCCCGACGAGTACATCGCGGCGGAGGACGGGCTCGTCGTCACGCTTTGAACCCGCTCCCGCGGCTCGCGGTCAGCGCTTGCGCACGAACTCCGTGCGCAGAACGAGGCCCTTGATGCTGTCGTGGCGGCAATCGATCTCCTCCGGATCGTCCGTGAGACGGATCGAGCGGATGACGGTGCCCTGCTTCAGAGTCTGGTTCGCGCCCTTGACCTTGAGGTCCTTGATCAGGGTGACCGCATCGCCGTCGGCCAGGATGTTGCCCGCGGCGTCGCGGACAGGGGCC
>JAGTAM010000220.1 GCA_023422485.1 Pseudomonadota bacterium
GCGCCTCGGCGAGCGCGGTCGCGATCAGGCCCTTGCCGTCGCGGATCGCTGCCTTGGTGTTGGTGGCGTAGACTCGCTTGCCGGCAAAGCGTGCCCGGTCAACGCCGGTATCGGCAGCGATGAGCACGATGTCGGCCGCGGCGATCTCGGCCGCGGTCAGCGCGTCGCGGGCGCCGACCGATCCTTGCGTCTCGACGCGGACCGTGTGGCCGAGCGCCTGTGCCGCGGCCTGGATGCCCTCGGCGGCCATGAAGGTGTGGGCGATGCCGGTGGGACAGGACGTGATCGCCACGATTTTTTTCGGAGTCGCCGCAGCGGTTGCTCCGGGGGAGGGAGACTCCGCCCCAGCGCTCAGGCGGTCGAACACGGCGTTGACGTCGGTGAGCACATCCTCGATCGCGGCCCGCGCCCGGTGCAGCGCGCCGAACCGGCCCTCACCGAGATCGCCCTCGCCGACGAGCAGCACGGTTTTCGCCCCCGCGATGGCCGCGTCGGGCAGCGGATGGCTGCTCGCGCCCTTGCCGCGGATTTCGAGGGCGATCGGCGTGTTGCGCCGCCCGGCCGCCCTGCGCAGGGCCTCGGCGGCGAGGACGGCGTGGGTGGAGAGGTCTCCGCCTCCCACCACGGCCAGAAGCTGTGCCATGGGTTTCCTCCTCGAATTTTTGCTTGGTCGTTGGCCGCCCGCCACCCTCAGCCGAGCGGCTCGACCCGGATCTCGCCCGCGATCGCCTCCACCTCCGCCCGTCCCGGCAGGTTCGCCCCCGTGCGGCTGAGCTTGCCCGCGGCGAAGGCCAGCGCCCGCCGGGCGAGATCGGGCAGGGGGAGGTCATCGTGCAGACCTGCGACGAGGCCGGCGACGAGGGCGTCGCCCGCGCCGACCGTGCTCGCCACCCGCGTCGGCGGCGGCAGCGCCCGCAACGCGCCCTGGGACGAGACGAACAATGCGCCCTCCGCGCCCAGCGAGACGCAGACCAGGGCGAGGCCACCGCGCTGAAGCTTTCGCGCGGCGTCGAGCACGTCGGTGAGCGCGGGGAGCGGACGCCCGGCCCATTCCTCCAACTCGTGCCGGTTCGGCTTGATCGCGTCGGGCAAGCTGTTCCGCCCCGCTGCCAGGGTCGCGGCGAGCGCCGGCCCGGAGGCGTCGAGGACGATGCGGGCGCCGCGCCGCTTCAGTTCGGCGGTGAGGCGGGCATAGGTGTCGGCGGGGGCCGAGCGCGGCAGGCTGCCGGCCAGCACCGCGAGGCTGCCGGGGCCGGTCAGGTCGGCGAGTACCGCCCGCACCGCCTCGATCGTCGAGGGGCCGATGTCGAGGCCCGGCAGGTTGATGTCGGTGGTCTCGCCGCTGCCGGCATCAAGCAGCTTGAGGTTGGTGCGCGTCTCGCCGGGGATCCACACGAAGCGGTCGTCGATGCCCTTGGCCGCGAGAAGCTGCGCGAAGGGCGCCGCGTTGTCCTGGCCGAGCACGCCGGTGACGGCCACCGACAGACCCCAATCGGCGAGGCAGCAGGCGACGTTGACGCCCTTGCCGCCGGCATCCGACCAGACAGAGCGGGCGCGGTGAACGCTGCCGGGGGTCAGCGCGTCGAGGGTGATGGACTGGTCGATCGCCGGATTGAGGGTGAGGGTGACGAGGCGCATCGCTCAGGCTCCGGTCGCGGCACGGGGGGCGGCGGTGTCGAGGGCGCGCACGGCGGCCGCGTCCTCCTGCGCGCAGGCTCGCCCCGCGAGGGCCTTGAGTTCGGCCATGTCGCAGGCCCGCAGGCGCGCCTTCACGCCGGGCAGGTCGCGGGGCGTCATCGAGAGTTCGTGCACGCCGAGCCCCGCCAGCAGGGCGGCCCCGAACGGATCGCCCGCGATGCCGCCGCAGACGCCGACGAAGCGCCCGTGCCGGGCGGCGCCCTCGCAGGTGAGGCGGATCAGGCGCAGCACCGCCGGGTGGAGCGAGTCCGCCTCCGGCGCCAGCTCGGTGTTCTGGCGGTCGATGGCGAGCGTGTACTGGGTGAGGTCGTTGGTGCCGATCGAGAAGAAGTCGCAGTGACGGGCGAGCACGTCGGCCTGCACGGCGGCGGCCGGCACCTCGATCATGATGCCGAGCGGCACCTCCGGCGCGCCGACATCCTTGCGGATGTCCTCGCAGATCGCGCGCAGCCGCAGCACCTCGGGTACAGAAGTGATCATCGGCATCATGATCGAGAGCGGCGCATCCTTGCCCTTCGGTGCGTCGGCCGGCACATGGTCCCTGGCGGCCCGGTAGAGGGCGCGCAGCTGCGGCTCCATCAGGTCCGGCCGGCGAAGGAGCAAACGGGCGCCGCGCACGCCGAGGAAGGGGTTCTCCTCCTTCGGCAGGTGGAGGTGAGCGACCTGCTTGTCGCCGCCGATGTCGAGGGTGCGCACGATGAGCGGACGGCCTGCCAGCGCCCTCAGCATCGCCGAATAGGTCGCGTACTGGTCGTCCTCGGACGGGGTGTCGCCGCGCTCCAGGAACAGGAACTCGGTGCGCATCAGGCCGACGCCCTCCGCGCCCTGGTCGAGGGCGAGCGGCACCTGCTCGGGATTGTTGACGTTGGCGCCGATGGCGATGCGGTGGCCGTCGCGGGTCTGCGCGGGCATCGCCCGCTCCCGCGCCTCGGCCTCGGCCTGCGCGCGCTGGCGCGCCTGCCACGCTTGCGCCGAGGCGATGTCCGCCTCGCTCGGGTCGAGGTAGAGCCGGCCGGTGGTGCCGTCGAGGATCGCCGTCGCGCGGTTGGCGAGCGCCAGAAGGACGGGCCCGCCCGCGACCACGGCCGGGATGCCGAGGGTGCGGGCGAGGATCGCGGTGTGCGAGGTCGGCCCGCCCTGCGCGGTGGCGAGCCCGATGACGCGCGCCGGGTCGAGCCCCGCCGTATCGGAGGGGGCGAGATCGGGAGCGATCAGGATGCAGGGCACGTCCGGCAGGTCGTGGCCGCTCTTCAGGGCCGGGTCGATCTGCGCCAGCACCCGGCGGCCGACATCGCGCAAGTCGGCGGCGCGGGCGGCGAGAACGGGGTTGCCCAGCGCCGAGAGCTGGCCCGCCATCCGCTCCACCGCGGCGTTCCAGGCGTAGGCCACGCCGTGGCCCTCGACCATGAGCTGGCAGGCGAGCGTGATCAGGTCGGTGTCCTTGATCAACTCGGCTTGCGCGGAAAAAATGCCGGCATCGGCCTTGCCGAGGCGCCGCTCGGTGTCGTCGGCGAGCGCCTTGAGCTGGCCGCCCGTCGTCGCGAGCGCCCGGTGCAGCCGGTCGGCGCCGGAGGTCAGCGGCTCGGGCTCGGCGGGCACCGCGACCTCGGCCGCCGCCAGCACGTGGAGCGGACCGATGGCGAGGCCGGGGCTGGCACCGATGCCGGCCATCACC
>JAGTAM010000050.1 GCA_023422485.1 Pseudomonadota bacterium
CCGTAGAACAGCGAGGCGCCGAGCAGCCCCAGCATGAACACGATCTTGGAGCCGCCCAGCGCGTGGCGGGCTTGGGCCATCAGCGAGAGGATGCCGCCCTCGCCGTTATTGTCCATCCGCAGCAGGATCGCGACGTACTTGATCGTCACGATCAGCAGCAGCGCCCAGATGATGAGCGAGGCGGTGCCGATCACCTCCTCGGCGAGCAGGATGCCGTCGCTGCGCGAGGGGGCGAGCGCCTCGCGGAAAGCGTAGAGCGGGCTCGTGCCGATATCGCCGTAGACCACGCCGACGGAGCCGACCGTCAGCGCCCAAAAGCCCGCCTTGGCGTGGCCCTCGGCCGCCGCGTCGGAGGGATCGTGCGCCCCGGCGGACGCCGTGATCGGCCCCCCTTCGCCGGGCGCCGGACCGCCCGCGGCGGGAGCGCCTGACGGAATCGGGCTCGCCGGACTTGTGCCGGTCGGACTTGCGCCGGCCGAACTTGGACTCGCGCCATTTGGGCTGGCAGGCTGGGTCATCGGGCAGGCTTGCCTGGGCTCGCGCGTCGTCCGGCCGGGTGTGCCGGACTCGCATGAAGGGAATGCGTCGGTCGTGCGAATCGTTCGTGCCGAAGCGGGCACCCGGTCGCGACGGAGCGGCTCGCCGGAGGCGGAGTGGGGCGTGTTCGGATCGCGGAACGCGGACCGGACATCTGGGCAGCCGAAACGGAAGGACGCGGGTCGGAGCGGGCGACCCGTCCCGAAACGGAAAGACGGCCGCCCCATCCACCCGCGCGGGCGATGAAGGCGGCCGCCTCACTGAAAGAACTCACTCGGCGGCGTCGCGCTTTCCCTGGCCGAAGCGGCGCTCGATGTAGTCGATCACGATCGCCTCGAAATCCTTGGCGAGCGTCGCGCCGCGCAGGGTCATCGCCTTCTTGCCGTCGATGAAGACCGGGGCGCTCGGGCTCTCGCCGGTGCCGGGCAGCGAGATGCCGATATCGGCATGCTTCGACTCGCCCGGTCCGTTGACGATGCAGCCCATCACCGCGACGTTGAGCCCCTCGACGCCGGGATAGGACTTCTTCCACTCCGGCATGGAGGTGGAGATCCAGTTCTGGATGTCGCGGGCGAGTTCCTGGAAGGTCGTGGACGTCGTCCGGCCACAACCCGGGCAGGCGGCGACCAGCGGCACGAACGTCCGGAAGCCCATGGTCTGCAGGAGTTCCTGCGCCGCCTTCACCTCGACGGTCCGGTCGCCGCCGGGCTCAGGGGTGAGCGAGTAGCGGATCGTGTCGCCGATCCCCTCCTGCAGCAGCACGCCGATGGCGGCGGAAGCCGCGACGATGCCCTTCGAGCCCATGCCGGCCTCGGTCAGGCCGAGATGGATCGCGTAGTCGGAGCGGCGCGCCACCTCGCGGTAGACCGCGATGAGATCCTGCACCGCCGAGACCTTGGCCGAGAGGATGATGCGGTCCTTCGGCAGGCCGAGCGCGACCGCGCGGCCGGCCGAGGTGAGCGCCGACTGCACCATCGCCTCGCGCATCACCGCGCGGGCATCGATGGGATTGGGCAGCTTCGCGTTCTCGTCCATCAGGTGCGTCAGGAGCTCGCCGTCGAGCGAGCCCCAGTTCGCACCGATGCGCACGGTCTTGCCGTACTTGATCGCCTGCTCGACGATGGTCGAGAACTGGGTGTCCTTCTTCTCCTTGAAGCCGACATTGCCCGGATTGATCCGGTACTTGGCGAGCGCCTCGGCGCAGGCCGGATGGTCGGACAGGAGCTTGTGGCCGATATAGTGGAAGTCGCCCACCAGCGGCACGTGCACGCCGATGCGGTCGAGCCGCTCGCGGATCTTCGGCACGGCCGCCGCCGCCTCGTCGCGATCGACGGTGATGCGCACGAGTTCGGAGCCGGCGCGGGCGAGCTGGGCGACCTGGGCCACGGTGCCGTCGATATCGGCGGTGTCGGTGTTGGTCATCGACTGCACGACGATCGGGGCGCCGCCGCCGACGGTGACCGCCCCCTCACCCTCGCCGATCTGCACGCCGACGGTGCGGTGGCGCGGTGCCGGCCCTGCGATCTCCGGCCCCTTCATGTTCGGGCTCTGGGATTCGAGCGGGTTTGCCAGGGCGTCGGGAGCTTCCATGACTTCCATCGTGCCTTCGCGGGTGCAAGAGTTGTCCGCAGTCGTCAATCGTCCGCAGTCGTCCGCGCGTGCGGCCTTCGGCGTCCCGCAGGTGCGGACGTGATCCTAGCCGAATCCGATGCGATCCGCGACCTGGAGATCTCCGCCCCGCCGCACCCGCGCGAACGGATGCGCAGCATGCCTTGATACAAGGCCGCCTCCATGTCGCATCCCGAGCCGGATGTCGAGCGTGTGCCGTCGCGATGCAAGGAGTCCGGCAGGGGTGCCGGCATGCTCGCGCGTCCCCGCATATGGCATCCCTTGCGCGCGAGGCAAAGAACCGCACAGACTTTTTATCGCAACGCACCATCTGTGAATGCAACGCAACAACCGAGCGAGGCACGATGGACCGCCCCTCTCCCGATCCGGCCGCCGGACCGCAGCGCCCCGAGACGCCGCACGACGATGCCCACAATCCGGCTACCGCCGTGCCCGTTCCGATCGCTGATTCGACGCGCGTGGGGCACGGCTTCCGGGGGCTGGCCGGACCACGAGCGGAGAAGGCGGTCTCGCTCGCCCTCCAGGGCGGCGGTTCGCACGGCGCCTTCACCTGGGGCGTGCTCGACGCTCTGATCGAGGACGGGCGCCTCGCCTTCGAGGCGGTGACGGGCGCGAGCGCGGGGGCGATGAACGCCGTGGTTCTCGTGGACGGCTGGCTCGCGGGTGGCCCCGACGGGGCGCGGGCGGCGCTCGCGAAGTTCTGGCGCGAGGCGAGCCTGGATGCCGACCTGAAACCCGCGCAGCAGAGCTGGATCGACGGCCTCTTCCATGTCTGGAAGGGCAACCCCTTCATTGAGATGTGGCTGAAGGCCGTCAATCCCGGCCCCTACACGGCCAATCCGCTCAACATCAATCCGCTGCGCGGGGCGCTGGAGCGCACGGTTGATTTCGACCGCCTGCGCGGGGCCGAAACCGCCAACGTGTTCGTCTCCGCCACCAATGTCTGGACCGGCAAGCTCGCCGTGTTCGAGCGCGAGCGCCTCACCGCCGACCACCTCATGGCCTCGGCCTGCCTCCCCACCGTGTTCCAGGCGGTCGAGATCGAGGGCGTGCCCTACTGGGACGGCGGCTATCTCGGCAATCCGGCCCTGTATCCTCTGCACGGGGCGAGCACCCGCGACATCCTGCTGGTGCAGATCAACCCGGTGGAGCGCCGCGAGACGCCGCGCTCGTCCCGCGACATCCAGAACCGGCTCAACGAGATCACCTTCAACGCCAACCTGATGCGGGAACTGCGGGCCATCGACTTCGTGCACGGCCTGATCGAGGAGGGCGGACGGGAAGTTCCGGGTCTGGAGCGGGTCTTCCTCCACCGCATCGACGGCACCGACGAGCTCGACGACTACGCCGCCTCCACACGCCTCGATGCCCGCTGGCACGTCATCGAGCGGCTGCGCGACAGGGGCCGCAGCGCGGCCAAGGCCTGGCTCGACACGGGCTATGCCGAGGTCGGCGTGCGCTGCTCCGTCGATCTGAAAAAGGCCTATCAGTAGCGGCTGTCGACGCTCCCGACGCCGTAGGGCCGAGTCACGGGTGGACTCAACCCGCTCCGGCGTCATTCCGGGGCGCCGCAGGCGGACCCGGAATCGACGACTGGCCCCCACGGCTCGACCGAGGCCGGCCACCGCGCATCACGGGTGGCTTCCAGGCTCCGCCGCGCGGCCCCGGAATGATGGGCCTCGGTGAGAGCGACGATGACGATCCGAGCGCGTCTTCTCACGGGCTCGCAAAACCCTCTTGCGCCAAACCCGCTACGCACATAAAGATATCTTTATGTCTAGCGAGAGCAGTCCCAGGCAAAGTCTCGACCCCGCCCCGGTGCCCTTCGCCGAAGCGCTCGCCGTGTTGCGGGCAGCGGCTGAGGAGACGCGGCTGCGCATCCTGGCGCTGCTCGCCGAGGGAGAATTGTCGGTCTCCGACCTCACCGACATCCTCGGCCAGTCGCAGCCGCGCATCTCGCGCCATCTCAAGCTACTGGTGGAATCGGGCCTGATCGAGCGCCACCGCGAGGGCGCCTGGGCCTTCTTCCGCCTGCGCGAAGCGGCGATCGGCTTCGTCGAGCCGCTGATCGCGGCGTTGGACCACGATGCCCCGCCGCTCTCCGAGGACCGTGCCCGGCTCGAGTCGGTCCGGGCCCAGCGCGCGGAAGCCGCCCAGGCCTTCTTCGCCCGGCTCGCCCCCAAATGGGATGGCCTGCGCTCGCTCCACGTGCCCGAGGCCGCTGTCGAGGCGGCGGTGCTCGACGTGCTCGGCGACCGGCCGATCCGTCACGTGGTCGATCTCGGCACCGGCACCGGCAAGATGCTCGGCCTGCTGGCGCCGCTCGCCGGCCGCGCCACCGGGCTCGATTCGAGCCACGCCATGCTCTCGGTCGCCCGCGCCAACCTCGAACGGCTCGGCCTGTCGCGGGTCGATCTGCGCCAGGGCGACCTGCACGCCCCGCCCTTCGGCCGCGGCGGCTTCGACCTCGTGGTGCTGCACCAGGTCCTGCACTACCTCGACGACCCGGCTCGCGCCTTGCGCGAGGCGGCGCGCCTCGTCGCGCCGGGCGGTCGCCTTCTCGTTGTCGATTTTGCCCCGCACACTCTCGAACAGTTGCGCGAGAGCCAAGCCCATCGCCGCCTCGGGTTCAGTGCCGATCAGGTCGCGGGCTGGCTCGTCCAGGCCGGTCTCTCGGACGTCGAGAGCCGCAATCTGGCGCCCGAGGACGGCACCGAACTGCCTCTCACCGTCACGCTCTGGCTGGCGCACGACGCCTCCGCCGGTCTCGGGACGGCCGAAACCGAACGCGCCGTGGCCTGAGCCACGGACCAACACGACGACATGACTTCAAGAAGGGGACGAACGATGCCCAGCGCTTCCCGGCACCGCGCCAGCCGCGACGGCTTCCGCCCGATCCGCGTCTCGATCGAGTTCTTCCCGCCCAAGACCGAGGAGATGGAAAAGATCCTCTGGTCCTCGATCGAGCGTCTGGCGCCGCTCCAGCCGAAATTCGTCTCGGTGACCTACGGGGCCGGCGGCTCCACCCGCGAGCGCACCCACAACACCGTGGCGCGGATGGTGCGCGAGACCAACCTCAAGCCGGCCGCCCACCTCACCTGCGTGAACGCCACGCGGGAAGAAATCGACGCCGTGGTGCAGTCCTACTGGGATGCGGGCGTGCGCCACATCGTGGCTCTGCGCGGCGACCCGGCCGAGGGCGTCGGCCACAGCTACCGGCCGCATCCGGGCGGCTACGCCCAGACCTCGGACCTCGTGGCCGGGATCAAGCGGATCGGCGACTTCAAGGTCTCGGTCTCGGCCTATCCGGAGAAGCACCCGGAGGCCGCCTCGCTCGACGCCGACATCGACGCCCTGAAGGCGAAGGTCGATGCCGGCGCCGACCAGGCGATCACCCAGTTCTTCTTCGATAACGAGATCTATCTGCGCTACCTCGACAAGGTGCGCGCGGCCGGCATCGACATCCCGATCATCCCCGGCATCCTGCCGGTGCAGAACTTCAAGCAGGCGGCCAACTTCGCCCGCCGCACCGGCGCCTCGGTGCCGTACTGGCTCGCCGCCCGCTTCGAGGGCCTCGACAACGACGTGGAGACCCGCCGCCTCGTGGCCGCCGCGGTCGCCGCCGAGCAGGTGCTCGACCTCGTCGACGAGGGGGTGGAGGACTTCCACTTCTACTCGATGAACCGCTCGGATCTCGTCTACGCCATCTGCCACCTGCTCGGCCTGCGCTCGCAGGCGCCGGCCAAGCCGGCGGCGAAGCCGGAAGCCAAGGCGGCCTGACTCCTCGCCACTCCGCTCCTGAACCTCATCCCGTGATGCGATCGTGCCGCGATCGCTGCGGGAAGGCTCGGGAGCGATCGCATTTTCTGGAAGCCTCCCAGGCCTCCGCTTCGCTCCGGCACCTCAGGATGAGGTGGGTTGATGCGGCCGACGCTTTCGGCCATCGCCGTCCCGGAACATCCCAGGATCGTCCGACATGACCGCTTTCCCTCCCGTCGACGGCACCGAGATTGAGCGCGCCCTGCGCCAGCGCGCCTCGGAAAAGATCCTCGTCCTCGACGGGGCGATGGGCACGGTGATCCAGCGCCTGAAATACACGGAAGAGGATTTCCGCGGCGACCGCTTCAAGGATCACGGCCACGACCAGAAGGGCAACAACGACCTCCTGATCCTGACCCAGCCCGACGCGATCCGGCAGATCCACCTCGACTACTTCCTCGCCGGCGCCGACGTCTGCGAGACGAACACGTTTTCCGGCACCACGATCGCCCAGGCCGATTACGGCATGGAATCGATCATCCACGAGCTAAACGCGGAGGGCGCCCGGCTCGCCCGCGAGGCGGCCAAGTTGGCTGAGGAGAAGGACGGGCGGCGCCGCTTCGTCGCCGGCGCCATCGGCCCGACCAACCGCACCCTGTCGATCTCGCCGGACGTGAACAATCCCGGCTACCGCGCCGTCACCTTCGACCAAGTCAAGCAGGCCTATGTCGAGCAGGTGCGCGGCCTGATCGACGGCGGCGCCGAGCTGATCCTGATCGAGACGATCTTCGACACGCTCAACGCCAAGGCGGCGATCGCCGCCGCGTGGCAGGTGTTCGACGAGACCGGCATCCGGCTGCCGATTCAGATCTCGGGCACGATCACCGATCTGTCGGGCCGTACCCTCTCTGGCCAGACGCCGGCCGCGTTCTGGAACTCGCTGCGCCATTCGAGCCCGCTGACCTTCGGCCTCAACTGCGCGCTCGGCGCCAAGGAGATGCGCGGCCACATCGCCGAGCTGTCGCGCATCTGCGACACGCTGGTCTGCGCCTATCCGAATGCCGGCCTGCCCAACGAGTTCGGCCTCTACGACGAGAGCCCGGAGGCCATGGGCAAGCTCGTCGGCGAGTTCGCCGCAAGCGGCCTCGTCAACATGGTCGGCGGCTGCTGCGGCACCACGCCGGACCATATCCGCGCCATCGCGGAAGCCGTCGCCGACAAGACCCCGCGGAAAATCCCCGAGATTCCGCGCCTGATGCGGCTGTCGGGCCTCGAGCCCTTCGTGCTCACGAAGGAAATCCCCTTCGTGAACGTCGGTGAGCGCACCAACGTCACCGGCTCGGCCAAATTCAGGAAGCTCATCACCAACGGCGACTACGCCGCCGCGCTCGATGTCGCCCGCGATCAGGTCGCGGCCGGCGCCCAGGTCATCGACGTCAACATGGACGAGGGCCTGCTCGACTCGCAGAAGGCGATGGTCGAGTTCCTCAACCTCGTGGCCGCCGAGCCCGACATCGCCCGCGTGCCGGTGATGGTCGATTCGTCGAAATTCGAGGTGATCGAGGCCGGCCTGAAATGCCTCCAGGGCAAGCCGATCGTGAACTCGATCTCCATGAAGGAGGGCGAGGAGAAGTTTATCGAGGCCGCCAAGATCTGCCGCTCCTACGGCGCGGCGGTGGTCGTCATGGCCTTCGACGAGCAGGGCCAAGCCGATTCCTACGAGCGCAAGGTCGAGATCTGCACCAAGGCCTACACGATCCTGACCGAGCAGGTCGGCTTCCCGCCGGAAGACATCATCTTCGACCCCAACATCTTCGCGGTCGCCACGGGCATCGAGGAGCACAACCCCTACGGCGTCGCCTTCATCGAGGCGACCCGCACCATCCGCGAGACCCTGCCCCACGCCCACGTCTCGGGCGGCGTCTCGAACCTCTCCTTCGCCTTCCGCGGCAACGAGCCGGTGCGCGAGGCGATGCACGCGGTGTTCCTGTACCACTGCATCAAGGCCGGCATGGACATGGGCATCGTCAACGCGGGCCAGCTCGCGGTCTATGACGAGATCCCAGCGGAGCTGCGCGAGCTGTGCGAGGACGTCGTCCTCAACCGGCGCGAGGATTCGACCGAGCGCCTGCTGGAGGCCGCCGAGCGCTTCAAGACCGGCGCCTCGGCCCAGGCCAAGACCGCCGACCTCTCCTGGCGCGAGGCGCCCGTCGCCAAGCGCATCGAGCACGCGCTGGTCAACGGCATCACCGAGTACATCGTCGCGGACACGGAAGAAGCGCGCAAGGAGGCGGAGCGCCCGCTCCACGTCATCGAGGGCCCCCTGATGGCCGGCATGAACGTGGTCGGCGACCTGTTCGGCTCCGGCAAGATGTTCCTGCCCCAGGTGGTGAAGTCGGCCCGCGTGATGAAGCAGGCGGTGGCCTATCTCGAACCCTTCATGGAGGAGGAGAAGCGGGCCAACGGCGGCACCGGCCAGCGCCAAGCGGCCGGCAAGGTGCTGATGGCGACCGTGAAGGGTGACGTCCACGACATCGGCAAGAACATCGTCGGCGTGGTTCTGGCCTGCAACAACTACGAGATCATCGATCTCGGCGTGATGGTGCCGGCCGCCAAGATCCTTGAGACGGCCAAGCGCGAGAACGTCGACATCATCGGCCTCTCGGGGCTGATCACGCCCTCGCTCGACGAGATGGTGCACGTCGCCTCCGAGATGGAGCGCGAGGGCATGGAGATGCCGCTGCTCATCGGCGGCGCCACCACCAGCCGCGTCCACACGGCGGTGAAGATCCACCCGGCCTACGAGAAGGGTCAGGCGGTCTACGTGACCGATGCGAGCCGCGCGGTGGGCGTGGTGTCGAGCCTGATCTCGAAGGAGACCCGCGGATCGACCATCGAGCGGGTCCGGGCCGAATACGCCAAGGTCGCCGACGCGCATCGCCGCTCGGAGGCCGACAAGCAGCGCCTGCCGCTGGCGAAAGCCCGCGCCAACGCCTTCAAGATCGACTGGTCGGGCTACGCTCCGAAGAAGCCGAGCTTCACCGGCACCCGCGTCTACGGCTCCTACGAGGTGGCGGACCTCGTCCCCTACATCGACTGGACGCCGTTCCTGCAGACCTACGAGTTCAAGGGCCGCTACCCGGCGATCCTCGACGATCCGGAGCAGGGCCCGGCGGCCCGTGCCCTGTTCGAGGACGCGCAGGTGATGCTCAAGCAGATCGTGGAGGAGCGCTGGTTCAACCCGAAGGCGGTGATCGGCTTCTGGCCGGCCAACAGCGTCGGCGACGATATCCGCCTCTTCACCGGCGAGAGCCGCTCCGAGACGCTCGCGACCTTCCACGGCCTGCGCCAGCAACTCTCGAAGCGCGACGGGCGGCCCAACACCTCGATCTCGGACTTCGTCGCGCCGGCCGAGACGGGGATTGCCGACTATGTCGGCGCCTTCGTCGTCACCGCGGGCCTGGAAGAGGTGCGCATTGCCGAGCGCTTCGAGCGGGCCAACGACGATTACCGCTCGATCCTCGTCAAGGCGCTGGCCGACCGCATCGCCGAGGCCTTCGCCGAGCGCATGCACGAGCGCGTCCGCAAGGAATTCTGGGGCTATGCGCCAGAAGAGAACTTCACCGCGGACGAGCTGGTGCACGAGAAGTACGACGGCATCCGGCCGGCGCCGGGCTACCCGGCCCAGCCCGACCATACGGAAAAGGTCACGCTGTTCGATCTGCTCAAGGCCGAGAGCCGCATCGGTGTGAAGCTGACCGAATCCTACGCCATGTGGCCGGGCTCCTCGGTCTCGGGCCTCTATCTCGCCCATCCGGAGGCGCATTACTTCGGCGTGGCCAAGGTCGAGCGCGATCAGGTCGAGGATTATGCCCTGCGCAAGGGGATGGACATCGCCGAGGTCGAGCGCTGGCTCGGGCCGATCCTCAACTACGACCCGGCCCGCTACCTCAAGGCCGCGGCCGAGTAATCACGCCGAACAGGCGAGGTTGATTAGGTCACACCCGGCGCGGGATCGCTCCCGCGCCGCGACTTTTCCCTTGCCGAGGGGCGGTGGAGCACGGCACGCCTTGCGTTCGACCCGCGGGGCTGCCCCGCCTTCGACAGGAAGTCCCGATGCGTCCCACCCTGATCGTCCTCGCCGCCGCCCTCCTCGCGGGCGGGCTCTCGGCCTGCAACAGCACCGATTCCGGCGGTCCCGGCCTGTCCTCCGCCTTCGAGGCGAGCAATTTCCGCCGGTCCTCCGACACCAACGGCACCCAGACCCGCCGGGACGTGAACCGCGCCTACACGCAGCCCTCGCTGCCCTCGATCGCCAACCGCGGCTTCTGACCCCGAACGGCGTCAGCGCCGCCGCAGCCGCCGCAGGCTCTGGGTCGCCGCCCAGAGCCGCGGCGAGCGCTTGATCCGGTGCTTGAGCCGCACCGCGACCCGTGAGGCGAGGGCCAGCGCATGGCTCGCCGAACTCACCGGCACGGTCTGCTCCACGAGTTCGATGGTCTCGTCGCAGGTCTTGGACTTGTAGCCCGCCTCGCCGACGCCGAGGTCGAGCGCCCGGCGCCCCCGCGCGGCCTGATCGCCGACGATCCGGTGCAGCAGGATCTCGCCGGGGCTGAACCGGCCGAGTTCGGGGTCGGTGTCGAACGAGGTCCACAT
>JAGTAM010000096.1 GCA_023422485.1 Pseudomonadota bacterium
CCCGGCGACGAGGAGCGCGCGCAGCACCCACTGACCTCGGGCGGTCTCGATCTCGACCTCATCGCCACCGCCCATCACCGCCTCGCTCGCTCGTCGCCGCCGTGGCAGCGCGGCCAACCTATGGCGATCTAGGCCGCAATCCAGAGGGTGCCTCACGCCAGCGCACGATCACGTTTCCTCATCCCGCTTCGATCGCGCCCGGCGCGACCTCTCGAATCGACCCCGCATGTCGGGAACGAACTGCGAACAAAGACTTGACCTCCCTGACGCACGGACGCACTGTTCATGGAACGTTCCAGACCGATTCGCTGCTCTCAGCGGCGGGCAGGGTAGGAGGCTTCCATGATCGAGATCGGTTTCGACGACGGCGCGCTCGACCGGCCGGCCCCTGCGGCGCAGGTGCCGTCTCCCGACCGGGACTGGCGCCTCCGCGACGACGGTCTCGAGCACCCGGCGAGCGGCTACTTCATCGCCCGCGAAGAGATTGCCAGCCGCCGCGGCGACGGCCTGTGGACCTGGCCGATGCAGCTCGCCGAGAAGGCGTGGTGCGCGCCTTTGGGCTTCCGCCGGGTCTTCCTGGCCGCTCTCGAGCGCTACGGCGTGGCAGCGGACGCGGATCTCGCCCGCTCATTCGCCCTGGGCTTCGGGATCCAGGATGCGGGACAGCGGCACAATGACCGCTTCGTCGCACTCGGCGAACTGGTGCGCCCGCGCACGGCGGAGCGCAAGCGGGGGCTGCCCGTCGAGGGCCGCCGGTCCGGCCGCGAGCGTCCGCGCCAGGGCGCGGACACCCGCATGCCGGCCCTCGACCTCAGTCGCTCGGCCGGCTGAGGCAGGGCGGACAGGGTAACACGGGGGGGCGGTCCTCGCTCGACGCGACGCCCGAGGTTGCCCGCGCTCCACCGCTTCGTGTAAGGGGTCGCGATCTTTTCAGACGCGCCATCGGGAACCGGCGGCGGAGCGGGGCCGCGGACCGGCTCGGGCGCCATGGGGGCGTGCCGCGTGAGGGGTCGGCGACGCCGGACATGAAGAATCGAGAAAGCGGCCAGCCCTAATGTCGAACGAGACCGCCACCTTCGACCGCGTCGCGGACATCATCGCCGAGACGGCGGACATCCCGCGCGACAAGATCACGCCCGAGAGCCACGCCATCGACGATCTCGGCATCGATTCGCTCGCCTTCCTCGACATCGCCTTCGCCGTCGACAAGGCCTTCGGGATCAAGCTGCCGCTGGAGCGTTGGACCCAGGAGGTCAACGAGGGCAAGGTCCCGGCCGAGCAGTACTTCGTGCTGAAGAACCTCTGCGCGCGCATCGACGCGCTGGTCGCCGAGAAGGCCGCCAAGGCCTGATCCGTCGGGCTGGGGGGATTCGCGCGCGATGCGGCTCGAATATTTCGAGATGATCGATTCTGTGGTGCGGCTCGACCGCGCCGCCGGCCGCATCGAGGCGCGCGCGCTCGTGCCTGAGGCGAGCCCGGTCTTCGAAGGGCATTTCCCCGGCCATCCGCTGGTGCCGGGCGTACTCCTCACCGAGACCATGGCGCAGGCCTCCGGCTACCTCGTGCTTGCGCATCTCGATTTCGCGCAAATGCCGTTCCTCATGGCCGTGGACAAGGCGCGCTTCCGCTCGTTCGTCGGTCCCGGTGCCGCCCTCGACATCACGGCGAGCCTGGAGCACGACGGCTCGGGCTACGCGGTGACGAAGGCCGCCATCCGCCACGAGGGCAAGGCGCTCTGCGACGCCGAACTCCGGTTCCGCACCATGCCGTTCCCCGCCACCATGGAATCGTTGATCCGCGAACGCGCCCGGAAGATCGGCCTTCTCGAGGGAGACCGGCCGTGAGTCGCCCGCAGGCCCGCGGCGTCCAGGCCCGCGACGTCGTCGTCACCGGGATCGGCCTCGTCTCCTGCGCGGGCGAGGGGAACGAGGCGCATCTGACGGCCTTCGCCTCGGACGCGCCGCCGCGCACCGATACCGAGACCTTCGCGCCCTATCCCGTGCATCCGGTGGCGCCGCTCGCCCTCGACACGCAGATCCCGAAGAAATCGGACCAGCGCCAGATGGAGCTCTGGCAGCGGCTCGGCGTCTACGCCGCCGGCCTCGCTCTCGACTCCGCCGGGGTGAAGGACGATGCGGCCTTCAAGTCGGCGCTCCCGCTCGTGGTCGCGGCGGGCGGCGGGGAGCGCGACTACGCGGTCGACGGGACGATCCTCACGGGCTTGCGCGGGACCAACGATCCCGGTGCCTTCCTCAACGAGAGGCTCCTGAACGACCTGCGGCCGACGCTGTTCCTGGCGCAGCTCTCGAACCTGCTCGCGGGCAATATCAGCATCGTCCACGGCGTCACCGGCGCCTCGCGCACCTTCATGGGCGAGGAGTCGAGCGGCGTCGATGCGCTGCGCATCGGCCATGCCCGGATCGCTTCGGGCCAGGTCGAAACGATGATGGTCGGCGGCTCCTACAACGCCGAGCGGCCGGACGTGATGGTCATCCACGAAATGGGCGGCTACCTCCTGAAACCCGCCTACCGGCCCGTATTCGAGCGTGGGGGCGAGGGGAATGGCGGGTTCATCCTCGGCAGTGCCGCCGCCTTCCTCGTGCTGGAAGCCGCCGAGCACGCCGCCGCCCGCGGCGCACGGGCCTTCGCCCGGCTGATGCCGGTGACCAACGACCGCATCGCCCGCACGCCGGGCAGCGTCTCGGCGAGCCTGACACGCCTGATCGGCGAGGCCGGAATCGAACGGCCGGACGTGGTACTCTCCGGTGCCACCGGTCTGTCGGATCTCGCCGCGGAAGAGATCGCGGGCATCCACGCGGCTCTGCCGGGTGTGGGTATCCGCGCCACCGGTGATATGGCCGGCCATCCGATGGAAGTCGCGGCTCCGTTCGGGGCGGCCTTGGCATCCGCGCTTTGCGCGGTCGGCTCGGCCCGGGAAGTGGCGGTCACCTCTGTCGGCCACCGCCGTGGCGAGGGCGTCATCCGCGTCGTGAAGGTCTAGCGCATCGTCCCGAAAGGTGGTCTCCGGCTTTCGAAACCGGACGATGCGGATACAACAGCCGAAAGCATCGTCCCGAAAGACGGCCGTCGGCTTTCGGAAGACGACAAGGCAGGAAAGAGGGCCACCGGTCCGGAGATCGCCGCCGCCGCGGCCCGGATGCGTGCCGGCCTGAAACGATGGTCTGAGGCCCCGATGGCAGAACCGCGCTCCTCCTCCACCCATGACGCACAGGGACGCCCGCTCGTCGCGGTGACGGGCCTGGGCATCGTCACCTCGCTCGGCCGCGGCGTCACCGAGAACTGGGACGCGCTGACCGCCGGGCGCTCCGGCATCCGTGCGATCAGCCGCTTTCCCACCGAGGGCCTGCGCACCCGCATCGCCGGCACCGTCGATTTTCTCGACACCGACCCGCTGGTGGCGCCGCTCCTGTCGGAGCGCTTCGCCATGGTGGCGGCCGAGGAGGCGGTGACGCAGGCCGGCATCGGCGCGGGCTTTCCCGGCGGCCTGTTCGTGGCGGTGCCGCCGGTCGAGATGGAATGGCCGCAGCGCCAAGCGCTGGCGGAGGCCGCGGGCGAGCCGGGCGAGGTAAGCTATGCCGGCCTCCAGCGTGCCGCCGCGACCCGCCGTTTCGACGCGTGGCACGACCTGTTCATCTTCGGCACGGTGGCCGACCGGCTCGCCGACCGCTTCGGCACCCGCGGCTCGCCGATCTCGCTCTCGACCGCCTGCTCGTCGGGGGCCACCGCGATCCAGCTCGGCGTCGAGGCGATCCGCCGGGGCGAGATGGAGGCCGCGCTCTGCATCGGCACCGACGGCTCGGTGAATCCGGAATCGCTGATCCGCTTCTCGCTGCTCTCGGCGCTGTCGACGCAGAACGACCCGCCGGAGGGCGCCTCGAAGCCATTCTCGAAGAACCGCGACGGCTTCGTCATGGGCGAGGGCGCCGCCGCCCTGGTGCTGGAAAGCGCCGAATCCGCGCGGGCGCGCGGGGCGAAAATCCTCGGCTACGTGCTCGGCTGCGGCGAGAAGGGCGACGGCTTCCATCGCACCCGCTCCAGCCCCGACGGGGCACCGGTAATCGCGGCGATGCACGCGGCGCTCGACGACGCGGGGATCGGGCCGGATCGGATCGATCACGTCAACGCGCACGGCACCTCGACGCCGGAGAACGACAAGATGGAGGCACTCGGCTGCTCGGCTGTGTTCGGCGAGCGGATCGCAGGCCTGCCGATCTCGTCCAACAAGTCGATGATCGGCCACACGCTGACGGCGGCCGGCGCGATCGAGGCGGTGGTGTCGCTGCTGACGATCCGCGAGGGGCGCATCCCGCCGACGATCAACTACGCCCTGCCCGACCCGGCGCTGCTCCTCGACGTGGTGGGAACCGCCCGCGACGCCTCGGTCTCGCGGGTCCTGTCGAATTCCTTCGGCTTCGGCGGGCAGAACACCTGCCTCGTCCTGGGAGACGAGCCCGCATGAGCACGGACATGAGCGGAGCGCCGAAATCCGTCCTCGTCGTCGGCGGCGCCTCGGGGCTCGGCGCGGCGACCGTCCGCGCCCTGGCCTCGGCCGGCTACGCCGTGACCTTCACCTATCGCTCCTCGCCGGAGCGCGCCGGGGCGCTCGCCGACGAACTGGCGCAGACGCATGGCGAGGGCCGGATCACCGCCCGCGCCCTCGACCTGTCGGACCGGGCGGCGGTGGAGACGTTCTGCGACGAGGCCGAGGCCGAGGGCTACTACGGTTACGTCCACAATGCCGGCCAGTCGGCGGACGCGCTCGCGGCCATGCTCGACCGGGACCGGTCGGAAGCCGCGATGCAGGTCAATTTCTGGTCGATGACCCGGATCTCCAAGGCGCTGGTGCGCGGCATGATCCGGGCGCGCGCCGGCCGCATCGTCGCCATCGGCTCGGTGGCCGCGCTTCAGGCCAATGCCGGCAACGCGGCCTACGCGGCGACCAAGGGCGCGCTGATCGCCTATTGCCGGACGCTGGCGATCGAGTCGGCCAAGCGCGGCGTCACGGTCAACGTCATCGCGCCCGGCTTCATCGATACCGAGATGCTGGCGGGCTATGCGAGCCACCGCGAGGGCATCGAGCGCCAGATTCCGCTCGGGCGGTTCGCGAGGCCGGAGGAGGTCGCGGCGCTGGCCGCCTTCCTCGTCGGCGAGGGCGGGACCTACATCACCGGGGCGGTGCTGCCGGTGGATGGCGGGTTGACCGCGATGATGGGTATCCATCGGACCTGACGCCCGCCGCGATGCTCCGCTCCCTGCCCGCCCTCGCCGTCGCCCTCATCCTCGCGGGCGGCGCCTCCGTTCGGGCGGCCGAGACGTTTCGGGTCGAGGGCCTGCCGCAGGACGACAGCTTGACGCTCCGCGAGGCGCCGGATGCGGGCGCGCCGGCGCTGGGACAGATCCCGGCCGGCCGCCGGGTGCTCGGCTTCGGCTGCACCAACGAGACGCCGAGCGGCCTGACATGGTGCCGGGTGAAGTTCGAGCGCACCCTCGGATGGGCCCGGCGGCGCTATCTCACGCCGGATTGAGCGGCTCTCGGAGCGCCAGCCGAGAGGCGGCCGAGGCTCTTGGCGGAAGACGCGTCGAGACATGGGCCGAGAGCATCGCCCCGGTCCGATATCCCGGACGCTCCCCGGGCGTCGATCTACGGTTCGGCCAGCAGCGTGTCGGCGAGAAAATGGACGACGCGCTTCAGCTCGACCGGCTTCTGAAGGCGCTCCACATCCGCGAAGTCCGGCGGGATCACGCCCTCGTCGTAGCCCGTGATGAACACGAATGGCACGCCGCGCTCGCGCAGAAGAGCCGCCAGGGTGAAGGACGGTCCGGAGCCCAGGTTGATGTCCACCAGAGCCGCCGCCGGGATGCCGTCCTCGAGAGCCTCGCGGGCCGCCTCCTCGGTCGGGCAGGGGCCGATCACCTCCGCCCCGGCGCCCTGAAGCGCGCGGGCGGTGTCGGTGGCCAGATAGTAATCGTCCTCCACCACGAGGACGCGGTGGCCGCTCAGGTCTGCTTCGCCGGTCATGTCGAGCGCTCCTCCGGACACGGTCGCGCGCTGCGGGGCATCCGTTTCCAGAATGCTCGCTCCATCGCGTAGCGGAAATTCGAGGCGGCACCGGGCCCCTTCCGGGCCGATCTCCAGGCGGCCGCGCCCGCCCAGCTCGTAGGGCAGGCGCCCTTCGACCAATTCTCGGCCGAAGCCGCCGCGGCCGGCGGGGGCGTGCCCGTTTCGGCTCTCGTCCTGCGTCAGGTCCGGAGCGCCCCCCTCGACCCAATCGAAGCCCAGCCAACTCTCGCCGCGCTTCTCGAACAGGGTCCAGCGCACCCGCACGCGGCCCTCCGGCACCGCCAGGGCACCGTATTTCAGGGCGTTCGTCGCCAGTTCGTGCACCGCGAGGGTCAGGATCTCCGCCGCCTTGGGCGAGAGCTCGACCTCGGGTCCGGACAGGTCGTACTGATCCTCGCGCAGGGCCTGGGCGCTGACCTCGTCGTGGACGATGGTCGCCACCGGCACGCCCGCATTGGCGGAGCGGGTCAGCAAGGCCTGGACGCGGGAGAGCGTGAGAAGGCGCCCGCCGACGAGAGCGGCGTAATCCGCCACGGACTCCGCCCGCTCGCCGGTGCGGGCGACGATCGAGCGGGTCACCGCCATGATGTTGCGCACCCGGTGCTGCAGTTCGGCCAGCAGCACGGCTTGGTGCCCGGTCAACAGCTTGGCCTCGGTGGTGTCGGACGACAGACCACCGATGCGCCGCACCCGGCCCTGCTCGTCGCGCAGGGGGAAGAGCGTGCTGCGAATCCAGCGGAAGGCGCCGTCGCGGGGGCGCTGGATCCTGAACTCGTTCACCAGCGATTGGCCGCCCGCCACCCGTTGCAGATTCATGAAGCTGCGCTCGCGATCCTCCGGCAGCATGTGGCGGGCCCATTGCCGGACATCGCCGCCGAGAGTCTCCGGATCGACGCCGTACACCGTCCGCAGCGCCGGACTGATGAACTCCATTTCGAGCGTCTCCGCGTTGCGGATCCAGAGCACGTCGGATGAGGCCTCGGCGAATTGCCGGAAGCGCTCCTCGCTCTCGCGCAGGCGCAGTTCGGCGCGCTTCGCCCGCAGGGCGTGCCAGATCGCGGGCGCCAGCGCCTCGACCGCCTCCAGATCCTCCGGGCGGTAGCCACCCGGGCGGTTGCCGAGTCCGATCAGGCCCCGGGTCTTGTCGCCCTGCTTCAGCGGGACACCGAGAAAGGCGGTCAGCGGCACTTGGCCGGCGGGCGTGCCGATGCGATCGGGGTGGGAGGCGAGGTCGTTGACGATGAAGCTTTCCCCGTCCCGCAGTACCCGCTCGTAGATGCCGTGGACGGCAAGCCCCAGGGCCAAATTACCCGGTGGGAGGCCGCTGCCTCCCTCGCCCGCCAGCGCGGCATAGTGGGCCCGGCTCCGGTCGCTGAAGAACAGGCCGTCGAGGCGTCCGGTCGCCTCGTCGATCTCGCCCATGAAGCCGAT
>JAGTAM010000138.1 GCA_023422485.1 Pseudomonadota bacterium
TCCGAGAACTTCAACACCTACACGACGGACCTCGGCGAGGAGGGCGTCGATCTCGGCAAGCTCTACGATTACGACATCATCCTTCTGGATCTGAACCTGCCCGACATGTCGGGCTACGAGGTGCTGCGCTCCTTGCGCGTCGCCAAGGTGAAGACCCCAATCCTGATCCTGTCCGGCATGGCCGGCATCGAGGACAAGGTGAAGGGCCTCGGCTTCGGCGCCGACGACTACCTCACCAAGCCGTTCCACAAGGACGAGCTGGTGGCCCGCATCCACGCCATCGTGCGCCGCTCGAAGGGCCATGCTCAGTCGGTCATCACCACCGGCGACCTCATCGTGAACCTCGACCAGAAGACCGTCGAGGTCTCCGGCTCGCGGGTCCACCTCACCGGCAAGGAGTACCAGATGCTGGAACTCCTCTCGCTCCGGAAGGGCACGACGCTCACCAAGGAGATGTTCCTGAACCATCTCTACGGCGGCATGGACGAGCCGGAACTGAAGATCATCGACGTGTTCATCTGCAAGCTGCGCAAGAAGCTCGCCAACGCGTCAGAGGGCAAGAACTACATCGAGACCGTGTGGGGCCGCGGCTACGTGCTGCGCGAGCCGATGGAAGGCGAGGACCGCATGGCCGTCTGACGGCCTGCCTCTCGCCACCCCGTCGACGAACCCCGCTCCGGCGGGGTTCTTTCGTTTCGAGAGCATCGTCCCGAACGGTGGTCGCCGGCCCTCGGAAAGAGACGACGCACGAATAACGAGATCGAGCATCGTCCTGGATCCGATATCCAGGACGATGTTCTAAGGGCCGACGATCCGCGGAGCGAGGGCTTCGACGAGGATCCGGGCGTTGCGGGAGGCCGTGGCGGCGTCGCCGGCCAGGGAGCGGATCGTCAGGAGATCGCCGTCACGCAGGACGATCGCGGTCGCACCCGACATCGCTCCCGCGGGGTAGAGGCTGATCCACCCGACGGCCGGCGCCACCGACAGGCCGGTGAGCCGGCATTCCGGATTGCGCTGCCGGCAGAGCGCCTCCAGGCGGGCGACCGGCGTCTGCCCCGAGCGTACGCGCTGCTCCGTGCCGTCAGCCTGCCGCCCGAGCAGGACGTCGATCATCGGAGCTCCCTCGCACGCGCTGCAAAGGAGTGTCAGCCGAGCCGCCTCGGCACGCGTTGCGTAGCCGCCACCCAGCGCCGTCTTCGCCTCGGCGGCGACCGAGGTGAGGTCGCGGACGGCGAAGCCCTCGGCCATCGCCGGGAGCGGGAGCAGGCCGATCAGGACAGCAAGGCCGAATCGCCGCATCCAGAACCGTCCCTCTCGTCCCGCAGGCATCGACACCGTCGAATCAGGCCTCGCCCGGCTCCTCACGAAAATACGGCTCGACCGGCCCCTTGAGCTTCACCGTCATCGGGTTCCCGGCCCGGTCGAGGGCCTTGCCGGCCGACAGCCGCACCCAGCCCTCGCTGACGCAGTATTCCTCGACATTGGTCTTCTCGACGCCCTTGAAACGAATGCCGACGCCGCGGGCGAGAACCGCCTCGTCGTAATAGGGGCTGTTCGGGTTCACCGAGAGGCGGTCGGGCAGCGTATCGGACATGAGTCGTGACTTCCTCGAAATCGAGCCGGCCGGTTACGGCAATCAGGGCGGTCCCGCAACGGCGCGCTCGGCCCTGACCGCCGCGATCAGTTCCTCCACCCGGCCGCTCTGCAGGAGCGGAATCCAGCGCATCACCGTCGCGTGCGGAAAATCCCACCAAGCGGTTTCGACGAGCGCGGCGCTCGTCGCCTCGTCGAAGCGGCGCCGCACGATCCGCGCCGGGTTGCCGGCGACGACGGCGTAAGGCGGAACATCGCGCGTGACGACGGCGTGGGCAGCGACCACCGCTCCGTGCCCCACGGTGATCCCCGACAGGATCATGCAGCCCGAGCCGAGCCAGACGTCGTGGCCGATGGTCACGTCGCCGCGCGAGGCGTGATAATCCTCCGGCGCCTGCGCGCCCGGCCACAGCCCGGACATCGCCGCGAACGGATAGGTCGAGACCCAATCCAGACGGTGATCGCCGCCGAGCAAGATCTCGACACGGTCGGCGATGGAACAATACCGGCCGATCGTCAGCCGCCGCCCGGATTCGGGGAAGCGTACCTTCGGTCTGCCGTAAGAGTATGCGCCGATTGAGAAATTCCAGCGACGCGCCAGCTTTTCCAGATGAAGTCGCGTCTCGTTGTGCGGGTTGCGCCCCCGCCTCAGCCGTTGCAACAGATGCCTCAACAGTGCCCCCCGAAGAAAGCGGGTGCGGGCGCGCAAAAACGAGCGGAAGAGGACGGCATCGCCATGGCCGACAATATGTCCGAGGATCTGAAGTCCGGGGCGCTCGTCTACCATCGACTGCCGAAACCCGGAAAGCTCGAGATCCAAGCGACCAAGCCGCTCGGCAACCAGCGCGCCCTCGCGCTGGCCTACTCCCCCGGCGTCGCCGCCGCCTGCATGGCGATCCACGACGATCCGCAGGAAGCCGCGACCCTCACCATCCGCCAGAACCTCGTCGCGGTGCTCTCGAACGGGACCGCGGTGCTGGGCCTCGGCGATATCGGCCCGCTTGCCTCGAAGCCGGTGATGGAGGGCAAGGCGGTCCTGTTCAAGAAGTTCGCCGGGATCGACGTGTTCGACATCGAGGTCGATCAGAAGGACGTCGACAAGCTGGTCGAGGTCGTCTGCTCGCTGGAGCCGACCTTCGGCGGCATTAACCTCGAAGACATCAAGGCGCCCGAGTGCTTCGAGGTCGAAGAGCGCTGCCGGGAGCGGATGAACATTCCCGTCTTCCACGACGACCAGCACGGCACGGCGATCATCGTCGCGGCGGCCGTCCTCAATGCGCTCGAACTCGCCGGCAAACGGCTCTCCGACGCCAAGATCGTGACCTCCGGCGCGGGCGCGGCGGCGCTCGCCTGCCTCAATCTCCTGGTCTCCCTCGGCGCGACCCGCGAGAACATCACCGTCACCGACATCAAGGGCGTGGTCTTCAAGGGCCGGACCGAGTTGATGGACCGCTGGAAGGACGTCTACGCCCAGGAGACGGAGGCGCGGACGCTGGCCGAGGTGATCCCCGGCGCCGACGTGTTCATCGGCCTCTCGGCGGGCGGGGTCCTCAAGCCCGAATATCTCGCGAAGATGGCCGAGAAGCCGCTCATCATGGCGCTCGCCAACCCCTACCCGGAGATCATGCCGGACCTCGCCGAGCAGGCGCGGCCGGACGCGATGATCTGCACCGGGCGCTCGGACTTCCCCAATCAGGTCAACAACGTCCTCTGCTTCCCCTACATCTTCCGCGGTGCGCTGGATGTCGGCGCGCATAAGATCAACGAGGAGATGAAGAAGGCTGCGGTGAAGGCGATCGCGGCGCTCGCCCGCGAAGCGCCCTCCGACGTCGTGGCCCGCGCCTATGGCGGTGAGGCCCGCCCGTTCGGACCGCGCTCGCTGATCCCGAGCCCGTTCGATCCGCGCCTGATCCTGCGCATCGCGCCCGCCGTGGCCAAGGCGGCGATGGATTCGGGGGTTGCCGGGCGGCCGGTCGAGAACATCGAGGCCTACACCGAGTCGCTCGACCGCTTCGTGCACCGCTCCGGCTTCATCATGAAGCCGCTCTTCTCCAAGGCGAAGGCCAACCCGAAGCGCGTCATCTACGCCGAGGGCGAGGACGAGCGGGTGCTGCGGGCGGCGCAAGCCGTCGTCGAGGATCAGGTGGCCCGGCCGATCCTGGTCGGGCGTCCGCGGGTGATCGAGACCCGCATCAAGCGCTTCGGCCTCGACCTCAGGCACGGCGAGCATTTCGACCTGATCGATCCCGAGGACGATCCGCGCTACCGCGATTACGTCGCCACCTATCTCGAAGTGGCCGGGCGGCGCGGTATCACGCCGGATCTCGCCCGGACGCTGGTGCGCACCAACAACACGGTGATCGCCGCCCTCGCGGTCCGCCGCGGCGAGGCGGATGCACTGATCTGCGGCCTGGAAGGCCGGTTCGAGACGCGCCTGCGGGTGATCCGCGACGTGATCGGGCTCTCGCCCGATTCGATCGATTTCGCCGCGATGAGCCTCATCGTCACGAAGAAGGGCGCTTACTTCCTCGCCGACACTCATGTCCGGCAGAATCCGAGCGAGGAGGAGATCGCCGACGTCGCCATCGCCTGCGCGAACCATGTCGGCCGCTTCGGCCTGACCCCGAAGATCGCGCTGCTGAGTCACTCCGATTTCGGTCAATCGGATTCGGACTCGGCGAAGAAGATGCGCCGCGCGCTCGGCCTGATCCGATCCCGCGCGCCCGAGCTTCAGGCCGATGGCGAGATGCAGGCGGATTCGGCGCTCTCCGAACTCGTGCGCGACCGGGTGCTGCCGAGTTCGAATTGGAAGGGAGCGGCCAACATCCTCGTCTTCCCGAACCTGGATGCCGCCAACATTGCCTTCCAGTTCGCCAAGGTGCTCGCCGACGCGCTTCCGGTCGGGCCCCTGCTGATCGGCCCGGCCAAGCCCGCGCATATCCTCACGCCGTCGGTGACGGCCCGCGGCATCGTCAACGTCACCGCGGCGGCGGTGGTGGAGGCGCAGGCCGGGGAATTGCAGGCGGCTGCCACCGAGGCCGAGCCCGGCACCGGACCGCTCTCGGAATAGCCTAAGTCGGCTTGAGGCCGCCTGCCCTGATCAGGGGCGGGCGGCCTCAAGCTTGGCTGTGATTTTGCATTCAGTTTCCAGCGTCGAACACGCTTGGAGCTTGCAATGTGCCTTGGTGATGATCCGACCTGTGCCGCCTTCGCCGAGCATCGGCTGCGCTACCGGCGCGACATGGAGCCGGAGCGGCGGGCCTTCCTGAAGAGCAGCTTCGTCGCGACCGGAGGCGCCGCCGCCCTCGCTGCGGGCGGCCTTTCCCTGGTGAGCCCGGCCCTGGCGCAGAGCAGCGCCGGCCGGCTGAAGCAAACGGCGCATTACCACCTGCCGGCCCATGCCGAGACCGTGCACTGGGGCTACTTCTCGAAGAACCTCAAGCCGCAGGTTGAGATCGCCTCGGGCGATTTCGTCACCATCGAGACGCTGACCCACCACGCCAACGACGACGCCGAGCGCATGGTGACGGGCGATCCCGGCGCCGAGAGCGTGTTCCTCTGGACGAAGGAGCGGAAGGGCGTCGCCCGCCGCGGCGCCGGGCCGGAGGATTCCAAGC
>JAGTAM010000154.1 GCA_023422485.1 Pseudomonadota bacterium
AATCTGCACCGGGCCGGGGGCCATCCGCGGTGCCGAGCCCGGCGACGTGCTGGAGGTGCGCATCCTCGACGTGGCGCCGCGCCCCTCCGCCAACCCGAAATTCCGGGGCCGCACCTTCGGCAGCAACGCGGCAGCGTGGTGGGGCTACCACTACAACGACATGCTGGACGGCAAGAAGCGCGAGGTCGTCACGATCTACGAGGTCGATGCCAGCGGCGAGCGCGACTGGGCCAAGGCGGTCTACAGCTTCCCCTGGCCGGGCGTGACCGACCCGGACGGCCGCGAGCATCCGACCATCGACTATCCCGGCCTGCCGGTCGATCACACCAAGACCAAGCGCCACTTCGACGTGCTCAAGGGTATCCGCGTGCCGATCCGCCCGCATTTCGGCACGATGGGCGTGGCCCCGGCGGAAGCCGACATGGTGAACTCGATCCCGCCGAGCTACACCGGCGGCAATATCGACAACTGGCGCATCGGCAAGGGCGCGACGCTGTACTACCCCGTCGCCGTGCCCGGCGCGCTGTTCTCGGTCGGCGATCCGCATGCGAGCCAGGGCGACTCGGAGCTGTGCGGCACGGCCATCGAGTGCTCGCTCACCGGCACCTTCCAGTTCGTCCTGCACAAGAAGAACGATCTCGCCGGCACCTCGCTGGAGGCGCTGGACTTCCCGATGATCGAGACGAGCGAGGATTGGGTGCTCTCCGGCTTCAGCTACCCGAACTACCTGAAGGATCTCGGACCAGACGCGCAGAACGCGATCTTCCAGAAATCCTCGATCGACCTCGCCATGCGCGACGCCTTCCGCAAAATGCGCCAGTTTTTGATGCAGGCGAAGGGGCTGACCGAGGACGAGGCGATCTCGCTGATGTCGGTCGCGGTCGATTTCGGCATCACCCAGGTGGTCGACGGCAATTGGGGTGTCCACGCCATCGTCAAGAAGTCGATTTTTTCCGAGCGCGCGGTCTGAGGCAGAGACCGCCCCACGAAACCCATTGACCGTCGCAGTGGCTGGATTGCTTCGCTGACGCTCGCAATGACGGTTTGGGACTTCCTCTCCGTCGTTGCGAGGCGGAGCCGAAGCAATCCAGACCGCGACGGTCACGGGATCGCTTTGCACGGCCTCTACAGCGCCCGGATCTTCTCCTCGATCCGCTTGGCCTCGGCCTCGTCGACCTGCACCGGCTGCCCGCTATCGTCGGGAATGCCCTCGCCGGTCTGGCCGATGGTGGCGTCGCGCGGCCGGGCGTTGGGGCCGGTCGAGTCGGGGCGCTCCTCGCGCGGCTGACGGTCGTCGATGCGCATGGGGACCTTCCTGCTCGGGTTCTCTGCCGGAGGAACGCCGGTGGCTGGTCCGGTTTCCCGGTTGCCGGGCGCGAATCAGGCCGCCGGCCACCCCTCCCCTTTCGCGAGCGACCGCAGGGAAAAATGGCCGCCGGGGAACACGGCCGCCACGCCGGGGCGCTTGAGGCGCAGGTCCCAGGCCCGCATTTCGGCGTAGCGCAGGCCCAGCACCCGGCCATCGCCCGAGCGCGCGATGAAGCAGCGCTCGAAGGCGAGGAGTTGGGTCGGCATCGGCGGGTGCGGGCCGGCGCCGGTGTCGATCTCGAGGGCGACGGCCCCCTGTGCTCCCCCCTCGAAGACGCGGAAGGCGTCCAGCAGGGCGTCGTACTCGACGCCGTCGACGCAGAGCTGGAGACAGAAGCGCGGCGTGAACTCCGCCCCACGATCGAGGGGGCTGTCCCGCAGCAGCGTCAGGGTGAAGCGCCCGCCGCCGGCCTCGGGCAGGGTGAGGTTGTGATCCTCCGCCACGCCGTCGAGCGCCCGCAGGCGGTCTGGCTCGATCGGCGAGGGCGCCGCCTCGCGCCCCTCCCGCTGGCCGTCGGTGCGGAAATGCAGGAGCGGGTTGATCCCCGCCGCGACCACGTCGGGGTAGCGGGCGAGATAGAGGCTGGTGCTGAAGCCGGGGCTCGGATCGAGGCCCTGCGCCGCGCCGATCTGACTGTAATGGCGGACCGGATCGAGCCGGGTGCGGCCGCTCTGGCGGCGGTAGAAGGCGGTGTCGAAATCCGTGCTCGGGTTGCGGTCCCGGCGAGCACCGAACCATGCGTAATGCAGGAACGGGTCGAGGCCGCTGCGCGCCACGCCCGGATTACGCTCACGGTAATAGGCGGCATCGAACAGCTTCGGCACGCGGCCGATCACGGTGCGGCGCAGGAGACCGGTGGCGAGGCCGATGAGGCGAGCGACGGGCGAAGCGCTCATGCCACCACCTGCGCCTCGCAGAGCGAGCGGATCGACGCGCGGAAGGCGCCAGCGTCGCAATCCGCGGCAATGGTTTCGAACCCCGCCGCCTGGACCGAGCGCCACAACGCGGCGTCCTCGTGCAGAGCCACCAGCGCCGCGGCGAACGGTTTCGGGTCGCGCCAATCGCGCACGAGGAAGGCGGTCCCGTCCGCCCAGCCGACCTGATCGGCGAGGATCGGCGTGACGACGCAGGGGAGCCCCCGTGCCACCGCCTCGTGAACCTTGTGCGGAATGCCGGCGGCAAAGCGCGTCGGGGCCAGGAAGACGCGGGCGGCGTCGAGGAAGGGCTCGGTCCGCGGTACCCGGCCCGTCACCTGCACGCCCGGCTCTCGGGCGTAGCGCTCCCGGATCTCCGGCGCGATGCCGCCGACGATCGTCAGTGCCGCCTGCGGCAGCGCCGCGCGGACGAGCGACCAGACATGCTCGAAGAACCAGTCGAGGGAATCGACGTTGGGCTGGCCCTCGCGAGCGAGCGCGCCGACGAAGACGAAGCCCGCGCGCTGGGAAAAGCCCGGCGTCGGCGCTTCGGGCAGGGTGAGGGCATGGCCGAGGACGGTGGCGTTGCAGGCGCTGTAGCGGGCGAGCACCCGCGCCTCGGCGGGCGAGACGCAGACCACCGCGTCGGCGAGCCCGAACAGCCGCGTCTCGCGCTCCGCCTGCCATGCCAGATCCGCGGCAGTCGCGCTGCCCGTGCTCGCGGCCTCGGTCACGAAGTCGCGCAGCGCGAACAGGGCCTCCGAATCGAAGATCACCTTCGAGCGAACGAAGCCGCGCGGATCGAGCCCGGCGGCGTGCAGCGCCTGGGTGACGAACAGGATGTTGTGCGGACGGCTGACCCAGAGCACGTCGTAATGGTCGCGGCGCTCGGCGATCAGGCGGGCAAAGCCGTCGTCGCCGCTGGCATAGGAAATCTCGATGCGCTCATCGAGATCGCGGTAGCGCCGCGCCTCCTCGGCATCCGCCTCGTAGTTCGGGAAGAACGTCACCGCGTAGCCGAGCCCGGCCATGGCGTTGAGGATGGCGTTGGCGCGCGGCAGGCCGGCACCGAGATCGAGATGCGGCACCCGGTCGTCGACGTAGAGCACGCGCAGGCGCCAGGGATCGTGGTCGAGGAGGCCCGAACCGCGCGGCTGCGGCCCCTGCGCGAACAAGCTCTGCCGATGGCGGTCGAGGAAGCGGGTGCGGTTGCGGTCGAGCAGCGCCTCGACGTCCTCGCGGCGGGCGCTGGTGGCGTTCTCGTAGTGGATCGCGGTCGCACGCGGCTGCACGATGACGCGACGCCCGGCCTGGTGGCAGCGCAGGCAGAGGTCGGTGTCCTCGTAGTAGGCCGGGGCGAAGAGCGGGTCGAAGCCGCCGAGCGCCTCGAACAGGGCCCGCTCGATCATCAGAACGGCGCCCGAGACGTAGCCGACATCGCGGGTGGCGGCGTGTTCGGGGGCGAAGGGGTCGGCGTTGCCGCGTCCGTGCGGGTGGGTGAGCCCCGCGTCATCGCGAAAACCCGCGCCGGATTCCTGCAGCACGCCGCCGGGGAAGACGAGGCGGGCGCCGACGATGCCGGCGCCCTCGTGGTCGCGGAAGGCCGCGACCATCGCCGCCAGCGCGCCGGGCAGGAGGTCGACATCGGGGTTGAGGAACAGGATGTAGCGCCCCCGCGCCCGCTCTGCACCCGCATTGCAGGCGGGGCCGAAGCCGGTGTTGGTGGCGTTCTCGATGAGCGTCACCCCGTCGAGATGCGCGTAGAGGGCGCGGGTCTCCGAAGCGGAGGCGTTGTCGACCAGCACGACCTCGAAGCGGATGCCCGCCAGCGCCTGGCTCGCGCAGAGGCGGTACAGGGTGAGCGCCAGGAGATGGCGGGCATCGCGGGCGACGATGACGATGGAGACGTCGGGATTGGGCTCAGGTGCGAAGGCGAGGCGCACCCCGTTGCGGAGGATCGCGTCGAAGATGAGCGCGGCCTCGGCCAGCGCCGCACGGCGGCCGGTGCCGGGATCGACGGTATCGAGCAGGGGGACGGCGGGGGTCTCGCTCATGAGAGGGACGCTTCCTCCGGCAGGGTGATCCGGCCGATGCCGTCATCGGTGAGGAACAGGAGGCACCCGCCGTCCGCAAGCGCCGTCCCGCGCAGCGACAGGCTCACCGGCAGCGGCGCGGGCAGGCGCCCCGTGCGATCGGCATAGGCGTGGATCTCGCGCCGATGAAGCGGCGTGACCCGCTCCAGGCGCAGTTCGGAAGCCCCCTCCCCCGTGATCAGGAAGATCGCGGCCGGATGGGTGCCGCTGACGAGCACGCCGGGCAACAGGGTCGCGATCTCGATGCGGTCCCCCGCGCAGCCGACGACGAGGCCTTGCGTCTCCCAATCCGCCTGCATCCGGGCAAAGGCGCGGGCGAGCGCCGTGCGGGCAGCCGCCGGCAGTTGTCGGGCACGCACCCATTCGGGCGAGAGGGCGACGTCGAGCGCGCCGAGATCCGGCGGATCGCCATCGGCCGACGCCTCCGCACGGGCGAACCAGCGCTGCCGCAGCGGCGTGTAGACCGCCGCCGTCCGGTGTCCGGGTCGCCGTTCGGTGGCGACCAAAACGCCGAGATCGGGGTCGACGGCGGGCAGGGAGCGGGCGGACGTCTCGCAGGTGAGGACGAGGCCGCCCCCCCGGACGACGCGCGCCGGGGCCGGGCTGGCATCCCCTCTCCCCGCCTGCGGAGAGAGGGCTTCGGTGACCTCGCCGTCGTGCCCCTCGCCCCGCATGCGGGGAGCGGGCGATGCGCGCTCCCGTTCGTGCGCCCAGAGCAGCCCGATCAGTTCGGCCTCCGCCGCCAACGCGGTCTCGGCGTAGCGCGTGAACAGCGTTTCGCTCGCCCGCGTCAGCCGGGCCAGGGCGTCGGCGTCGTCCGTCAACGCCAGCACGGCGTCCTTCACCGCGTCCGCATCCCGGCAGCGATGGGCCGGCTCCACAGGCTCGAAGCCCTCCAGGCCGATCTCGGTGCCGATCACCGGACGGCCGAAGGAGAGCGCCTCGCCGACCTTCATCTTGAGCCCGGAGCCCATCAGCATCGGTGCCACGACGAGGTCGGCCTGGGCGTAGAAATCCTCCAGCCGGTCGAGATAGCCGAGAAGGCGCACGCCCGGTCCCTCGACGCCGGGCAGGCTGCGGCAGATCTCTCCGCCGATGACGAGTTCGGGCCGGGCCGGCGTCCAGCCATCGCGCCAGGCGTGGATGAAGCGGCCGATGGAGAAGAGGTTCGGATCGTTGCCGTGGCCGAGGAAGCCGATGCGCGCCACCCGCTCCGGCACGGCGAACGGCTTCTGCGCCGGAAAATGCGGCGGCAGCAGCAGGACGCGGCTGTCGGTAAGGCCTGCGAAGGAGCCGGCTTCCGCCGCCTGGATCGCCAACACGACGTCGGCGCGGCTGAGCCCCGCCGCCTCGCCGGCCGTGTCGGTGTAGAAGAAGTTCGGCTCGGCCCGGAACGGCCGGTACTGGTTCTGGCGGCCGGCGAAGCGGTCGTGGGTGTCGATCAGTTTCAGCACGCCCGGCGGCACCCCCTCCAGGGCGCGCGAGAGGAAGACGTAGTTCAGCAGCACCGCGCCGGTGGCGGGATAGGCCGAGAAGTACCACGCGACGAAATCGCAGACCTCGTCGGGGCACCACTCGTCGATCCCGAAGGCGTTCGAACGCGTCTTGAGCGGGATGACCGTGCGGGCCTCGATCAGGAAGACGTTCCGGAACCTCCGCTCCATCTCCAGAAGATCGGTCGGCGGGTGCTGGCCGAAGCGGCGGTAGATCTGATCCTCGTGGGCGTAGTAGGCGAGGTCGATGGCGAAGCCGCCGCGGGTCAGCGCCTCGCAGGTGGCCGCGAGCCGGCGCCGGTTGCCGGCACTCACGGGCGCCGCCGGCATCGGCGCGAGCACGAGGATCGCGGGTTTTTCCGTGAACGCTTCCGGCATCACGGGCCCCCTGTGGTGAGAGCCGTGAAGCCGTGGGCGTGGAGCGCGAAGGAGCGCTCGGGCAGGCCTTCGGGCGCGGCGCCCCAGACGGGTTCGAGCGTCAGGTGCTGGCGCGGGTGCCGGCCGAAGCGCAGGCGCGACTGCGAGACCCGGGCACCGCCCCAGCCGGCGCCGGCGCGAAACAGCAGGCCGTGCGGAAC
>JAGTAM010000261.1 GCA_023422485.1 Pseudomonadota bacterium
CCGCGGGGCAGCACCGTCTCGAGCGTGTTCCAGCGGTTGGCGGCGAGTTCCCGCTTGAAGAACAGGTCGCAGCGGCGAAGGAAAGCGCGATCGCGCGGATGGATCGTGAGATGGTCGGTGACGTCGAGGATCGCGAGCCGGACGCAGGGGCCGCGGGCGGCGAACAGGACGAGGCCGCGGAAGGCGAGGCCGATCAGGCTCAGGGCCGCGTGGACCGGCAAGGAGCGCCCGGCGCTGTTTACGGGGCCGACACAGCGGGCGACGACGATGTCGTAGTCCTGGACGAGGCAGATGCGGCCGATGCCGGCCACCCGCCGCGCCAGCCTCAGCAGCCGCACCGGCAGGCTGCCGGAACGGGGTGCACGGGTCCTGACATCGGCCCAGCGCAGCCGCGTGTCCAGGAATGTCGTGCGTTCGGGGAAGGCGGTGCTGACGAGCGGCATCAGGCCGAGTTCGAGGATGCGCGGCACCCCCGAAGGAAAACCCGCCGCCGCGCGGGGACGCTCGCTCACCGTTTCCATGGCAGGTCCCCGGCGGTTTCCGAGCGGGCCTTCCCGCCGCCGGCAGCGCCTGCCCGACCTGCCGGCCGGCAGCCGTGCTTCCGACGGGAGCAGGGAGGGGCCGCCTGGGACATCAGAAATGGGCGTGCGGCTGCAGCTTAAGCCGGCTGCGGCCGAAATCGAGCTGCTTGCTGACGAGCCAATCCGGGTTGCGGGCGTTGAAGTAACCCTTCAATGCGTAGCGCCAGAACAGATCTTCCGCGCGAGAGGAGGGTCCGTGCACCGCCTTCACCCGGGCGACCTCGCCCAGAGCCCGCGCCTTGTGGGCGAGGTTGGCGCTGTTGTTCTGCCCCGTGCGGCGGAAGCAGGCCACCGGGCGGCCGACGCGCGCGTAGGGCTCCCGCGCCAGGGCACGGCAGAACATCTCGTAGTCGCCGCAATCCTTGAAGGCGTGATCGAAGCCGCCGAGCTCGGCGTAGAAGTCGCGGGCGATGTAGGTCGCCATGTGCATGACCGGATTCCATCCGAGGCACACGAGCATGCGCGGCGTCATCCAGTTGGGCGGAGCGGCCAGCCCGCCGAGGCCCCGGCCGCGCCCGTCGATCCAGCGGATGCCGCCGACGACCCAGCGCCGGCGGTGGCTCCGATAGGCCGCGACGACCGCCTCCAAGCCGCCGGGGAGCAGGACGTCATCGGCGCCGAGGAACCCGAGCAACTCGCCCGAGGCGGCAAAGGAGCCCTTGTTGATCGCATCGAAGATGCCGCGATCCTTGCCCTGAAGCACCGTGGCGCCGAGGCTCCGGGCGAGTTCCACCGTGCCGTCGGTGCTGCCCGCATCGACGATCACATGCTCGACTTCGATACCGTTGCGGGCGCTGGCGCGCGAGGATTCGATGCATTCGCGCAAGTATTCGACGCCGTTGAGCGTCGGGGTGACCACGGATACCTTCATCGCAGGCTCCCTCGTCTCTGGCTCGGATCGCGCTTAGATTGCGGTTTGAACCGCGGGTGTGGCGGCAGCGCCGGGCCATCACGGCGCCGCGGAATGCGTCAGGCGACGGCTGCCAGGATGCCGGAGGAGAGGGGACCGGAGGCGAAGCCGTCGCGGCCCGCGCTCAAGGGGAGGGGGGATACGAGGCCTCCGAACCGCTCGACGGGGGCGCTGCCGTGGCTGACGATGCCCTTGTTCATCGCCCAGACCGCGGCCTGCGTCCGGTTCTTCACCCGGACCTTGCGCAGGATCGCCTTGACGTGGACCTTGACCGTGGCCTCAGCGATGTCGAGGTTGCGGGCGATGACCTTGTTGGACTCTCCGAGGGCCAAGCCTTCGAGGATGTTGACCTCGCGGCTCGACAGACTGGAGAGCGAGGTCCCGTCCGCCCGCTGAAGCCCGGTCAGGGCCGCGACCGGACCGGGGGACCGCACCGGCTCGACGGCCAGGCACAGACGCCCGAGGAAGCTCATCGGCAGCACCGCGCAATCGGCGATCACCACCTCCAGGGTTTTGAGTAGATCGGCGGGAGAGACGTCCTCGGTCAGATAGGCCGAGGCGCCGAGCTGGAGACTGCGCAGCATCAATCCTTCGGTATCGCGCAAAGCCAGCGCCACGATCTTGACCTCGGGCAAGGCTTCGGCAACCTGCCCGATCAGGTCCCCCGCCTCCTCGTCGATGACGACGAGCGCCAGACGCGCCGCCTCGAGACCGGACAGGGGCAGCGCCGGACTGGCGGCGACCTGCCGCACCGTGAAGCGCGTGCCGGCCAGAAGCGAGACCAGACTTTCTCTGACCATGCGATTGTCACTGACAATCAGCGTATCGATGTGTTCCATCGGAGCTACTCCCCTGTTCTGCCGGAAACCTCCCGCGCCGAATCTTCCTGACTGACCCGTTCTACTTGAGCCTTTCGCACGGGCATATTGTGCGTTGCAGGACGTTAGGCACAAATTAACTAGACCGAATGGGAGCCCCCGTGTCATGTCAGAAAAAACTTGGACACCCAACAGGGCCTATCCAATTCGGATTAGATTTTACCCTTGAGGATGGTCGGCGCGAGAAGCGCAGCTTCGGTACGATTTCTGACTCCGAGCATTCGGATCACGGCGGAAACATGGATTTTCACCGTCGCCTCGGCGATGCTCAGCGCGAAGGCGATTTCTCGATTGGACAGGCCCTTGCCGATCAACGCCAGAACTTCGCGCTGACGCAGCGTCAGACCGATCGTCCGCGCACCGCGCTCCGGCTGCCGCATCGCGGACGCGGCCTCCGGCGGCTTCACGGCCAGGATGGCATTGGGGGCATACAGCCGGCCGTCGAGGGTGGTGCGGATGGCCTCGATCATCTCCTCGTGGCGCTGCCGGCGGATGATCAATCCGTGGAAGCCGAGACTCAGGGCATCCTGGAACAGGTCGGCCGAGGCGTGCGGGACGACGAGCAGAAGGCGCGCGGCACCGGCCGCCCGCTTCAGGGCCCCCAGATAGGTCGGATCCCCGGCGGGCAGGAGGCGCGATCCGACGATGACGAGATCGGTTTTCAGCGGCGAGCGAAGATGATTGATGAGTTCCGATGCACCGGACACGTCGACGATGATTATCCCGCTCGAACCAACTTCCAGAGCCTTCCGCAAACCGATACGGAAGCTTTTCTGGTCATCTGCGATAATGATCCGCCACATGACGTTGCTTTTACTCCACTGGCGGACATCGATGTCAGAGACAAACCCGGCTTGTCTCGATAACCTCACTCCGAGCAACGGGATGGACGCCTTACGGCCCCCGAAAGATCTGCAGCCGCACCGCACAACGTTAGATAACAGATAATGCTCTAATTCAAACTATAGTTACGCATTCGGTCGAGCTTATGCTGCATCACAGCAAAGCTCGACGCCATCGTCTTTTAGCACCTCGGCCGACGTCAGCAAGTTTCTCTCAAGAGACTACCCTATATAGGCAACTATTATTTTATACACTCACTTGCGCCGCAGATCGAAGCCAGAAAAATCCAGACGGCCACAGTGGCGACCATTGAATACGCCCTTTGGGCTATCAACTACGGGGTATCCGCTTGACACTTTTGTTATATACTGCGCTGCAACGGAGTCGTATCTTACAACCCTACGGTTGATCGAGCGATCCTGATCCGGTGCTCAGCGTATAACTCGGATGGATCATGCCGCTGCGGCGAACGTAGGTGATCGGGGGGCTTCGATGGTCTCAGTCATTGCAGCGGGCGATCCCCGCCGAGTCGTAAATTCGACCGCGAAGTGGCTGCACGCGTCGGCGTGCGAAGCGCTTGCCGCGTGTCCCGCCCCATCTCCCGCCCACCGTCGATCAACGAACCGGCCGCCTCATCTCCGCGCGCCCAGCCACTGACGTGTCGGGGCTTCGTCGATGAATCAGCACGCGGCACCGGCGGCAACCGGCATGGGCCCGCTGAGCGCGGAGGCCCTGCGCACCTTGGAAGCGATCAGTGATCCCGTCCTCGTCGTCGCCCGCTCGGGCAGCGTCGCCTATGCCAACAACCCCGCCCGTCTGCTGCTGGCGCGGGAGGATCCGGACCGGATCCATCTGACGGGCAAGGCCTCGACGGCCTTTCTGGCTCGGGCCCAGACCACGCGCAGGCCGCTCCCCGGCGTGATCGCGGTCAAGCGGAGAGCGGGGGTGCACCGCTACCGCTGCCAGGGCTGCCGCCTGAACCGCGAGAGCATCGACCCCCTCGTCCTGCTGCGGATCCTGCCGGTGCGGGATGCGCGCTTCAACCTGCTGGCGAGCGAGGCGGTGATGCTGCGGCGTGAACTCGCCGAGCACGAGCGCTATCAGCGCCGCCTGCAGGCGCTGCTGCGCGAGCGCGACCTGCTGTTGGCCGACCTGCGCAGCACCGCCCAGGCCCGGACCCGCGCCGAGCGCGACCGCGATGCGGTCCTGGCTCAGCTCTACCGGGCGCATCAGGCGGAGCGGGAACGCCTCGCCCGCGAGCTTCACGACGAAGCCGGCCAGCAGCTCGCATGGCTGAAGCTGCGGCTGGACCGGTTGCGGCGCGAGCCGTCGCTCGAGGAAATCGGGGCGATGCTGAAGCAGGTCGATGCGATCTCGGCCAGCCTGCGGCAGGTGGTTCGGGAGCTGCGCCCGGTCGCGTTGACCGAGCTCGGCCTCATCCTCGCCCTGAGCGGTCTCGTGCGCGAGTGGTCGGATCGGTGCGGGATCCCCATCGAGTTCCAGCTCTCCGGGTCCACGGTGACCCTCACGCCGGAGATCGAGGTGACGATCTTCCGGCTCGTTCAGGAAGCCCTGACCAACGTCGTCAAGCACGCACCGGGGGTGCGCCACGTCTCCGTGACCCTGCAATACGCCCGCGCCGACGTCACGCTGGCGATCGAGGATGACGGACCGGGCCTCGGAAGCGAGCCGGCGCCGGAAGCGCGTCGCGCGGGGAGCGGGTTCGGCCTCGCGGGAATGCGCGAGCGGCTGATGCTGCTCGGGGGAAAGCTCATGATCGAATCGCCTCCCGGCGGCGGGACGACGATTCTGGCGCGTTTGCCGATGACAGGGGGCTGATGTGGGCAATGCGGAAGCAAGGGTCAGGGTCGCCCTGATCGATGATCATCCGATTTTCAGAAGCGGCGTCCGCGGCCTCCTCGGCGAGACCGCCGGCATCGAGGTCGTCGGAGAGGCGAGCGACGGCCGGCACGCTCTGGACCTCGTCCACCGGACGCTGCCCGACGTCGTCGTCATGGATATCACCATGACCGGCATGAGCGGGCTCGCCGTGGCCCGCGCGCTGCGCGAGGCCGGCTCGACGGTGCACATCGTGTTCCTGACGGTCAACGAGGATCTCGCCTTCGTCGACGAGGCCCTGAGCGCGGGCGCCCAGGGCTACGTCCTGAAACGCTCCGCCGGCACCAGCCTGCTGGAGGCCATCGAGGCCGTCGTTTCCGGCGGCCGTTATGTCGACAACGAGATGCGTGCGGCGCCCTCTCCGCCCGGCCGCACGGAGGCCGGGCCGCCCGCTCCCCATCCCGGCGAGGAGGGGGGCCTCACCGTGCGGGAGCGCGAGGTGCTCCGGCTCATCGCCCTCGGCATGACGATGAAGGAGGTCAGCCTCTCGATGTCGATCTCGGTGGCCTCGGTCGATACCTACAAGATCCGCGGGTGCAAGAAGCTCGGTCTCCGCTCGCGCGCCAGCATCGTCCGCTACGCCCTCGGACAAGGCTGGCTCGAGATGGAGAATAGGCGCCCCTCACCCGATCGGCCACCATCCTTGATGTGAGCTTTTCGAAAACACCCTTTCGATCCCGCAGCCTCACCGACCCCTCGGGCCATCCTGCGCCGTCGCCGCGATCTTCGAGACTTCCGATCGTATCGCTTGCCGGAAGCGCCCGCCGCTTCAGAGCGCCTCACAAACCGCCCGCAGCGCTTTCCTCGCCCGAGCGAGGCTGATCGGCGACCGTGAGGCTTATCCAAGACACTCAGCCGAGTTCCTGCGCCGCACGCTCCAACGCCCCCAGAAGGGGTTCGATCTGCGCAGCACTCAGGTCGTGGAAGCCGAGGGTGCGGCCCATCACGACACCGAGCAGCGCGAAGAACAGGGCGGCCCCGACCCCCGCCGGTCCCTGCGCGGCCTCGAACCGGGCGAGCCGCTCGGCCACGAAGGCGCGATATCCGGCGAGCGCATCCGGATTCTCGGCGGAGGCGAGCAGCAGGGCCCGACTGAAGTCTTCCTCCTCGCGGTAGCTGCGGCGCAGGTGCTCGATCATGCCGAGCGCGAGCCCCGAGGCTCCCCCCGCCCGCTCGGCCTCGCAGGCGGCGATGCCGGCGCGCAGGTGCTGCAGCTTGCGATCGACGAGGGCGAGGATCAGCGCGTCCTTCGAGGCATAGTGGTGCAGCACGCCGCCCTTGCTCAGGCCCGCCTCCGCCGCCACCGCATCGATGGTCAGGGCCCGCGCATCACCCCGGCGCAGCACCGCACCCGCCGCGTCGAGAATCACTTCCGCACGGTCGTCGCGTCGGCTGCGCGTCCTCTGCGACATGATCGATCCCGAACCCCATACGCCGTCCCGGACACCGGATCCGGTCTCTGCTGCTGAACAATTGCCCGGTGACGTCTTCTCGAACGTGCAGAGACGGTTCGCCTCACCATCAAAAATTAGAAACCGTCTGGACGGTCGGTAGGATAGTCGATAAGCCTGCGCCGCGAAAGACGCCTCGGCGGATGAGGGCGCCTATCCCGCTCCCGATCCCGCGTCTGCGCGTCGTCCTCTGCCCGGAATCTCGGCCGATGTCCTCAGGGCTCCGCCCCGTCCTCACCGCCACCGCGCTCGCAGCGGCCCTCTCGGTTCTTCCCGCAACCGCGGCGCTCCCGACGGGCGCGCCGACAGCATCCCTCCTGCCGGAGGCGGAGAACCCTTCCGTGGTGCTGGTCCGTGTGGTGACGGCCAAGAAGGGGCCGGTCACCTCGGACGTGGTGTTGACCGGTGACGTCCAGGCCCAGGCCCAGACCAACATCGCCTTCCGCACCAACGGCAAGGTCGCCGAGCGTCGGGTCGAGGTCGGCGACCACGTCACCGCCGATCAGGTGCTGGCGGTGCTGGAGCCGCTGGTGCAGCGGGCCAACCTCGACAATGCCCGCGCAGCCCTGGTCTCGGCGGAGGCGCAGCTCACCCAGGCCAAGGTGACCTTCGAGCGCCAGAAGCAGCTCATCGGCGGCGGCTACACCACGCGCCCCGCCTACGACAACGCCGAGCAGCAATTGCGGACCTCGCAGGCTGCCGTCGATTCGGCCAAGGCGGCGCTCGGCACCGCCGAGGAACAGCTCTCCTATACCGAGTTGAGGGCGGGCGTGCCCGGCATCGTCATGAGCCGCACCTTCGAGGTCGGGCAGGTGGTGCAGTCGGGCCAGGCGGTGATGGTGCTGGCCCAGGACGGCCCGCGCGACGCGGTGTTCAACGTCTACGAGGCGCTAACCGCCCACCCGCCCGTCGACAAGACGATTCACGTCACCCTCCAGTCCAACCCCGCGGTGTCGGTGAATGGCCACGTGCGCGAGATCTCGCCGACGGTGGATGCGGCGAGCGGGACGGTGCGCGTCAAGGTCGGGCTGGACGGGACCCCGCCGGAGATGTCCCTCGGCGCCGTGGTGATCGGCCGGGGCCGCTTCGCCTCGCGGGAGGCGGTGGTGCTGCCGTGGTCGGCCCTCTACCGCTCCGACGGCCGCCCGGCGGTGTGGATCTACGATGCCAAGGCGGGCACGGTCTCGATTCGCGATGTCGAGATCGATCGCTACGGCTTCGACGACATCGTGCTCAAGAACGGCGTCGAGCCCGGCGAGACCGTGGTCACTGCCGGGATCCAGTTCCTGCGTCCGGGCCAGCACGTCGCGCTGGCAGGACCGGCGAGCACGGACGAGGCCACGCAGGAGGCGGCAAAGGCCGCGGCAGGGGAGGGTGGACGATGAGGCGCAGGCTCCTCGTCGCCGCCGGTGCCTCTCTGCTGGCCGCCTGCCAGCCGTCGCAGGAGGCGCCGACGCCGCCCCCCGTGCGGCCGGTCCTCACGACTCTGGCGCAGCCCACCGACAGCGTGCTCTTCGGCCCCTTCGCCGGCACGGTCGAGCCGCGCTACCAGTCGCAGCTCGGCTTCCAGATCGGCGGCCGTGTGGTGGCGCGCGACGTGACCATCGGCGACGTCGTGAAGAAGGGCCAGCGGCTGGCCGCCCTCGACCCGATCGTGTCGCGCTTCGATCTCAGCCGCGCCGAGGCGGAACTGGCCGACGCCAAGGCCCAGGCCGAGAACGCGACGGCCACCGAGGCGCGCACCCGGCGCCTGATGGAGGGCAACAACGTCACTCAGGCCCAACTCGATGCGGCAGTGGCCCGGCGCGACACCGCCCAGGCCCGCCTCGCCCAGGCCGCGGCCAGCCTGCAGAAGGCCCGCGACCAGATCGGCTATACCGAGCTGCACGCCGATTTCGACGGCGTCGTCACCCAGCGGCTTGCCGAGATCGGGCAGGTGGTGAGCCCGGGTCAGGGGATCGTCACACTCGCCCGGCCCGAGACCCGCGAGGCGGTGGTCGACATCCCCGAGACGCTGGCGGCCGCCATGCCCAAGGACGGTCTGTTCACGGTGGTGCTCCAGAGCGCGCCGGAGATCACCGCCCGCGGCCGGGTGCGCGAGGTCGCCCCCTTCGCCGAATCCGGCACCCGCACCCGCCGCGTGCGCCTCACCCTGGAGGAGCCCGGCCCGGCCTTCCGCCTGGGGGCCACCATCACCGTCGCGCTGGAGCGCCGCATCGAGCGCCGCTTCGTCCTGCCGGCCACCGCGCTCCTCGATTCGGAGGGGCGCCGCTCGGTCTGGATCGTGCCGGAGGCCGGCCAACCGGGCAACGGGGCTGCGGACGACACGCGGCCCGGCGAGTCGGGCAACCGACGGGTCGAGCGCCGCGAGGTCACCCTCGACGGCGACGGGCCGGACGGGCACGGACGCGTCGCCGTGCGCACGGGGCTGAAACC
>JAGTAM010000250.1 GCA_023422485.1 Pseudomonadota bacterium
CCTGATGGCGCAGATGATCTTTCGCCGTCACCGCGACGTGCGGGTCAGCTTCGGAATCCAGAACCGCACGCGGAGCGTGCGGGTGGCCGACGAGATCGATCTCGGCGAATTGCGGGCCCAGCTCGACCACGCCCGCACGGTTCGCTTGAGCCGGGGCGAATCCACTTGGCTTCGCGGCAACACGTTCTACGGCAAGCGCCAGATCCTCTCCTCCGACTTCATGGCGTGGTTCGAGGAATTTCGCCTGCCGGAATACGAACTCGAGGTGCGCGAGGGGCAGGTGGCACTCACCTTCCACGGCCCCTGGGTCGAGACCACCCTATGGGAGGTGCCCGCACTCGCCATCCTCAACGAGCTGCGCTCCCGCGCGGTCCTGCGCGGCATGGGCAAGTTCGAGCTTCAGGTGCTCTACGCCCGGGCCATGACCCGCGTCTGGGAAAAGATCGAGCGCCTGAAGCGCCTGCCCGATCTCTCCATCGCCGATTTCGGCACGCGGCGGCGCCATGGCTTCCTGTGGCAGGATTGGTGCGTGCAGGCGATGAGCGAGGGGTTGGGCGAGCGGGCTTTTCTGGGCACCTCGAACTGCCTGATCGCCATGCGTCGCGAGGTCGAGGCCGTGGGAACGAACGCCCACGAACTGCCGATGGTCTACGCCGCGCTCGCCGGCGACGATGATGACGCTCTCGCCCAGGCACCCTACGCCGTGCTCGCCGACTGGCAGCAGGACTATGCCGGCAACCTGCTGGTGGCGTTGCCCGACACCTACGGCACGACCGGGTTTCTCGCCAACGCGCCCGACTGGCTCACGGCCTGGACCGGCATTCGGATCGATTCGAAGGAGCCGATCGCGGGCGGCGAGGAGGCGCTCGCCTTCTGGCAATCGCGCGGCTGCGACCCGCGCGAAAAGCTCGCGATCTTCTCCGACGGGCTCGACATCGACGACATTGAGGCCATCCACGCCCATTTCCACGGGCGCATGCGCATCGGCTACGGCTGGGGGACGCGGCTCACCAACGATTTTCGGGGCCTCGTGCCGGAGGGCCGCCTCGATCCGATCTCGGTGGTCTGCAAGGTGACAGAGGCCGAGGGACGCCCGACGGTGAAGATCTCCGACAACCCGAGCAAGGCGCAGGGGCCGGCGGCGGAGGTGGAGCGCTACAAGCGGGTGTTCGGGGTGGGCGAGCAGGCCGCGATGGCGGTGGTGGTGTAAGCCAGATTTCCCTGGACGCATGCAGCCGAAAACGGGCCGTTCTCCATCGCAGTGACCTCGCCCAACTGGCTTTCGAGCGCTCTTGCGTCGTGCATAATGGACGCGTGACCGAGCTTCTCGACAGGGCCATCGCGCGTATTCGCGCGCTTGCGCCGGAAACGCAGGACGACATGGCCCGCGTCCTCTTCAGCCTTGCCGGGGACGAGGAAGCGGTTCTTGCGCTGACGCCGGAGGAGGATGCCTCGTTCGTCCGGTCTCGTGCCCAGGCTGCCCGTCGCGAGTTCGCGACGGATGAGCAGGTTCGGGCAATCTGGGCAAAGCATGGCCTGTGAGACTGCGCTTCACGCCGCCCGCGACCCAGCCTTCATGCCGGATCAATCATGAACGCGACGGGCCGGCATGCCGTGGACGACGGCGCCGGATCTCCACCCGGCGCCGCCCTCACGGGCCTTTCGCAGTCGCCTTGGCCGCCCGCTTCGCCTCCGCCTTCTTTCGCCACGGCGCCTCGGCCTCCCAGTCGCCGGCCATGATGCAGCCGTAGGGCTGCACCGTGTCGACGACCTCGGCCAGATCGTACTTGGCGATCTGCGCTCGCACCGACGCCGCGTCCTTGTAGGCGCCCGGCAGCTCCGAGAGGTCCGGCTTCCCGCAGAAGAAGCGCACGTCGATGCCCTCGGGCAGGGCAGGCGCGTGCTCCCGCAGGAAGGCCTTGCGGCTCATGTTGCGGCCCGCCCCGTGCGGGGCGAAGCCGAGCGAGCCCGCTTGGTCGCGGTGGCGGGCGATCAGGATCGGCTCGGCCATGTTGAGCGGGATCAGCGTGCGCCCGTCATCGTCGGCCGAGAAGCCCGCCCACGACGGGGTCGCCCCCTTGCCGTGGTAGTAAAGCCCGTCCGCGCGGCGGAAGACGAAGTTGTGCTCGTTCCAGAACCGGTCCGCGACGGCGTTGCCCACTTTCCGCGCCACGAGGTCGTGGAGCGCGAAGTGGCTGGCCTTGGTCCAGTCCCGCACGATCTGCAGCGCCTCCCAATAGGCCCGGCCGTCGTCGGAGTCCGCCCGGATCCAGGCATTGTGCGCCGGAACCCGCGGGGCGACGATCGCCGTGTGGCGGCGCGCCACCGCCATGCCCTTCTTGTAGAGCTGGGCGCCAAGCCCGCGCGAGCCGTGATGGGTGACGAGCGCGACCTGCCCGGTCGAGGCGAGGTGCCCGACAGAGGCGAAGTGGTTGCCGTCACCCTGGCTGGCAAAGTGCCCGACCGCGAGGCCCGCGAACTCCGCGAGGAAGCGGTTGCCCGCGACCCCCGCCATCACCGCGCCCGGCGGCTGAACCACCCCATTGCGCCCGCCGGGCCCGAAATGCGTGACCGCCTGCATCGCGTCGAGCACGCGCTTCGGGTCGTCGGCGCGGCGGAACACGGTGATCGCCACGGAGCAGCAGATGTCGGCCGAGTGGAAGCCCGGATGGATCGCGTCCGCGCAAGCGACCGCACCGCCCACGGGGATGGTGCCCTCGGCAAAGCCCGAGGGGCAGGCATCCGGCATCACCGCGCCCTTGACGATGGTCGGCACCCGCATGAGCGCGTCCATATGCGCGATCACGGCGGCCGCGTTGGCCCGCTCGGCCTCCGTCTCGGCATCGAGGAAGACGCCGAAATCGAGCCCGTTCGTGCGCATCGGGATCGCGTGAGTGGTGGGGTCGAGCCCGGTCAGATGCGCGCGGATCGCCGCGTCGTCGGCGCCCTCGAAGCGCATGGCGTTGGCAATGGAAACCGCCCGCTTGAACCATTCGCCGGGCTGGAAGCCCCAGGCGATGAGATCGCGTCCGTTGATCGCGGTCATGGTGCCGCTCCGTCTTCTTGAGTCTTTTCGGAATGGGGACGGGCGGCCTGGAGCCGTCCGTCCCTTTCGTCATCCGCGGAGGAAATCCGCGATCAGAGCGGGCGCCGCCGTGTCGAAGCCGACGACATCGAGCATGCCCGCGTCGTTCGGGTCGGCGATGCTGAAGCCGTTGGAGACGAGCCCCACGACCACGAGCTTGGCCGGAATTCCGGTCTTCTCCCGGTATTCCCGCAGGGCCTCGACCGGGTGGACCGGGCCGGCCCAGGTCTCCGAGTCCGTGTAGACCACGAACGCGTCGGCCCGGACGCCCCGCTCCAGCGCCCACCGCATCGGCAGCGAACAATCCGTCCCGCCGAAGGGCAGGTCGGCCGTCGCCGCCACCGCCTGGTCGAGCCGCATCGACGGCCCGATCGGCAGGGCGGTCAGCGCCGCCCCCTGACTCCAGGGCTGGCCGGGCTCGGCGGTGAAGCCGAGCACCTGCCAGTGCTCCTCCGTCGCCGCGGTGACGAGCGCCATCGCGGCGGCCGCCTCCCGGGGCGTGAGCGAAGAGCCCGCGACGGAGCCGCAAGCCATCGAGCCCGAGACGTCCAGCGCCAGCACGAGACGCCGGCCCGTGGGCTCGACGTTTCCGAAGGCGGTGTAGAACGCCGCGTTCAGCGC
>JAGTAM010000264.1 GCA_023422485.1 Pseudomonadota bacterium
GGCCCGACATGGGGGTCGGTGAGATGAGCAAGACGGAACATGCGCCGTCCCGCATCGCGTCAACGCGCGTCCGCGTCAATATCGGGCAATCCGCCGCGCCGATCCGAGCGGCCCCGCCCGCCTCATGCGGGGTGGCCTCGCTTAAGAGGGGCCATTCCCTCCGTTGCCTCGACAGAGAGGTCGGGGGTAGACAGCCGCCGCTCCCTTACCGTCTGGCGTGACCGGCGGCGGAATCCGGCAACGACGAATCGGAACAGGCGGTCCGATCCCATGAGCCTGATCAAGACCATCGGCCGAAAGCCCGGCGTTCAGCGGGTGCTCAGCCACATCGCCTCGGGCTATCTGAAGCTCGTGCGTCGGACCAACCGGTTCACCATCGAGCCGGCGGATGCCTATGCGCGGCTCGACAGCTACGGCCCGTTCATCGCGGCGATGTGGCACGGGCAGCACATCATGATCTCGTTCATGCGTCGGCCGCAGGACCGCGTCGCCACGATCATCTCCCGCTCGCCCGACGGCAACATCAACACCATGGCCCTGACGCGGATGGGCGTTCGGGTGATGCGCGCCTCCGGCGCCCGCGGGCGCGTGGTCAAGGACGCCCGCGCCAAGGGCGGCGCCGAGGGGTTGCGGGCGATGGTCAAGGCGCTGAAGGGCGGCGAGACCGTCGCGTTCTCCGCCGACGTACCCAAGGTCTCCCGCGTGTGCGATGCCGGGATCATCATGCTCGCGCGCTTCTCGGGAGCCCCCATCGTGCCGGTGGCGGTGGTGACGAGCCGTCACATCCGCTTCAATTCGTGGGACCGGGCCTGCCTCGGCCTGCCCTTCGGCCGCGGCGCCATGGTGTTCGGCGAGGCGACCTTCGTCCCCCGCGAGGTCTCGCCCGATGAGGTCGACAGCCTGCGCCAGCGGGTGCAGGCCGAGCTGAACCGCGTCCACGACCGCGCCTACACCCTCGTCGGACGGCCGGACCGGGTCGTCGGCGCCGCCGCCGCGGCCGCGCCGCAGGGCAGCCCGGCGTGAGGGTGCCGAAGCTTCCCGTCGCGCTGCGCGCCTATCGCTACGGCCTTTATCTGGGCGAGCCGGCGGTGGCCGGCCTGCTGGCGTGGCGCTCGCGCCGGGGCAAGGAGGATCCGGGGAGGCTCCCCGAGCGGCGCGGCCTGCCGGGCCGGGCGCGGCCCGTGGGCCATCTCGTCTGGATGCACGGCGCGAGCATCGGCGAGGCGCTCTCCCTCGTCGGGCTGATCGAGGGCATGATCGCCCGCGGCTGCTCGGTCCTCGTCACCACCGGCACCCGCAGCGCCGCCGATCTCTTGAGCAAGCGCCTGCCGGCCGGGGCCGTGCACCAATACATGCCGCTCGACGCGCCGCGCTGGATCGAGCGCTTCCTCGCGCATTGGCGGCCGGATCTCGCCATCGTCGCCGAATCCGAGATCTGGCCCAACACCATCATCTCGCTGCACCGGCGCGGCATCCCGCTCGTGCTCGTCAACGGGCGGATGTCGGAGCGCTCGTTCAAGGCTTGGACGCGCTCGCCCGATACCGCCCGGGCGCTGCTGTCGCGCATCGCGGTCTGCCTCGTGCAGACCCGGGAGGACGGGGAGCGCTTCGCCCGGCTCGGCGCGCCGCGCATCAACGTCGTCGGCAATCTCAAATACGATTCGGCCGTGCCGCCCGCCGATTCCCAGCAACTCGCCTATCTCGGCGACATGATCGGCGACCGCCCGGTCTGGGTCGCGGCCAGCACCCATCCCGGCGAGGACGAGGTGATCGCTCGCGTCCATGCCGGGTTGAAGGCGCGTTTCCCGCGCCTGTTGACGGTGATCGTGCCGCGCCATCCGCGCCGGGGCGAGGAGGTGGCCCGGATCGCCGCCGAGGCCGGTCTGCGGACGAGCCGGCGGGCCAAGGGCGGGCGCCCGCTGCCTTCGATCGACCTCTACGTCGCCGACACGATCGGCGAGCTCGGCCTGTTCTACCGGCTCTGCCCGCTTGTCTTCCTCGGCGGATCGCTGGTGCCGCACGGGGGCCAGAACCCGATCGAACCGGTGCGCCTGGACAGCGCCATCCTGCACGGCCCCTACATTTTCAATTTCAACGAGCCCTACGGCGCGCTCGACACCGGGGGCGGCGCCCGCATCGTTTCGGACGAGGCGGGGTTGCTGACGGCCGTCGGCGATCTGGTCGCCGATCCGCGGGCGCTGGCGGCGATGTGGGCCAAGGGGCAGGCCGCGCTCCTGCCCTTCGAGGGTGCGGTGGCCCGCACCTTCGCGGTGCTCGAACCCTACGTCGCGCAGATGAAGCTTTCCGCGCGCGAGCGCGACTGAGGCCGCGATGCGCCCGCCCGGCTTCTGGTCCCGGCCGCCCACGCATCCCCTCGCCCGGCTGCTTGCCCCCGCCGGGCGGTTCTACGGCGGGCTGACCGCCGACCGGATGGACCGGTCTGGCGCGGTGCCGCCCTGCCCGGTGCTCTGTGTGGGCAACTTCACCCTCGGCGGAGCCGGCAAGACGCCGACGGCACTGGCGCTGGCCCGCCTGCTGTGCGGGATCGGCCGGACGCCCGCCTTCCTCAGCCGCGGCTATGGCGGCCGGCTGGCCGGGCCGCTGATCGTCGATCCGGCGCGGCATGGGGCGGTGGAAGTCGGCGACGAACCGCTGCTGCTGGCGCGTGCCGAAACCACGGTCGTCGCCCGCGACCGCCCGGCCGGCGCCCGCCTCTGCGCCGAGGCCGGCGCCGACGTGATCGTCATGGATGACGGCCTGCAGAATCCGAGCCTGACCAAGACGCTCTCGCTGGCGGTCGTCGATGGCGGCACCGGGATCGGCAATGGACTGCCCTTCCCCGCTGGGCCGCTGCGGGCGCCGCTTGCCCGGCAATGGCGACACGTCGCCGGCCTCGTGCTGGTCGGCGACGGCGCGCCCGGTGCGGCTCTGGCGAGCGAGGCGGAAGCCCGTGGGCTTCCGGTCCATCGCGCCCGCCTCTCACCCGAGGCCGGAGCGGATTGGACCGGTCGCCGCGTCGTCGCCTTCGCCGGGATCGGACGCCCGCAAAAGTTCTTCGAGACGCTGCGGGACTTGGGGGCCGAGGTCGTGGCCGAGCGGGCCTTCCCCGATCACCATGCCTTCCGGTCGAGCGAGTTGGCGGCGCTGTCGGCGCTCGCCGCACGAGAAGGGGCCGGGCTCGTCACGACGGAGAAGGATGCGGTCCGTCTTCCGGCCGATATGCGCCGTGCCGTGAGCGTCCTGTGTGTCGCCCTGTCGTTCGCCGAGGAGGCCGGCCTTCGCCGTCAGCTCGCGGCGGCCTTCCCGGATGCCTGACGCGCGGCGTAGACTGGCCGGGAACACGGATTCACGTGTGGGGGGACCGGCTTCCCGGCCATCACCGACGTCATTCTGGGCCCGCGCCGTGTCACGGCGATCAAGGGGCCGGCTGCGCGGTTGATCAGGCCGAGGCCGGCTCGCGAGGAGTCGGGTGCGCCCTCAACGGGCCGCGCCGATCTCCTTCAGGCGCTGCATCGCCGCCTCGGGCGTGGCGTAGGCTTCCTGGCGATCGACGTTCCAGTAGCGCAGGGCGTCGAGCGGGATCGGCTCGCCCGTCACCGCGCAGCGCACATAGGTACCGGGCTTGACCACGCGCATGGTGCCGTCGCCGTACTCGACCTTGGCCTCGCCGCCGGTCGATCCCCGATCGTAGCGTCCGAGCATTGTCTGGCCTCCCGGTGCCGCGCCCGCGCGCTCGGCGCGCGCTCGGATTGCCTTAGAGCATCATCCCGAAAGGTGGAATGCGGCTTTCGGAATGAGATGATGCGAGAACGAAAGTCTCGCGCGCGGCTCTGTCGATGCCTGCCCCTCGACAGGCACCCGCCTTCGGGTCAAACGAAACCACGCGCCTCACGCCGCTCCGGGATTGTCCGTGACCGAGCCTGCTCTCGACGCCCTGTTCGAAGCCGCCGCCGCGGTGCGCGAGCGGGCTCACGCACCCTATTCGGGTTTTGCCGTGGGCGCCGCGCTCCTGGACGAGGCCGGACGCATCCATTCCGGCTGCAACGTCGAGAACGCGGCCTACCCGGTCGGCACCTGCGCCGAGGCCGGCGCCATCGCCGCAATGATCGCGGCCGGCGGCCGAGAGATCCGCGCGATCCTCGTCCTGGCCGACAGTCCCGATCCGGTTACGCCCTGCGGCGCCTGCCGCCAGCGCATCCGCGAATTCGCTCGCCCCGACACGCCGATCCTCTCGGGCAATCCCGAGGCCATCCGGGCCCGCTACACGCTCGATCAGTTGCTACCCGCTTCCTTCGGTCCGGAGCATCTCGCCCATGGCGCCTGAGGACGCGGCGGTCGCATATCTGCGGGCGGAGGGCTTTGCCGGCTCTTACGCCCTGGCGATCGTCACGGGGACCGGGCTCGGTGCTCTGGGCGAGGCGGTCGAGGACCGCCGCAGTCTCGCCTACGCGGCGATTCCCGGATTCCCTGCGCTCGGCGTGACCGGCCATGGCGGCCGGCTGCATCGCGGACGCCTCGCGGGGCGGCCGGTCCTCGTCTTCGAGGGGCGGGCCCACGCCTACGAGAGTGGCGACGCCGCGGCCATGCGCGCGCCGCTCGCCGCGGCGCGGACACTCGGCGCGCGACGGCTCCTGCTC
>JAGTAM010000361.1 GCA_023422485.1 Pseudomonadota bacterium
CGGCGCCGACCGCCAGATCGCGGTAGAGCCCGAGCCGCATGCCGGCCTTGAGCGCCATATCGGACGAAGCTTTGAGCTGGCTGTCGGCGAGGTACTGGAGGAAAACGTGGTAGGCGATGCGCTCCGCGTGATCCTGGGCGAAGGCCCGGACGGCGTCGGTGCCGGCGCGGCGATATTCCTCCGGCCAATCGCCGAGCCAATGGGCGCCCTTGGCCCGGAAGTGCTCGGAGAGGGCGTCAAAGGTCGCGTGCGATTCGAGGTTCTCGCCGCCGTCCTCGCGGAACGCCGCGAAGCCGGCATCCTTGCCCGCCTTCGCCTCCGAGCTCTCCCAGTAGGCTTCGAGAATGGGAGACAGCACCTCCCAAACGCCGGCATGATCGACGAGCGAGGTGTCGCGCAGCGCCTCGATGCGGGCGCGGTGACTCGCCAGAAGCGCTTCGGCGCGGCTGCCGGCAAAGCCCGGCAGCGCCGCCGGCTCGATGTAGAGGGTTTCGAGGAACAGCCGCGAGGACGGCGAGTAGGGCGAGATCTTCGCCCGGTCGGTCGGAAACAGGGCGTGGGCCGGGCTGAGCCCCAGAAACGAGGCGCCGCGCAGGGCCGCGTCACGGGCGGCACGGCCGGCATCGGCGTAGGTGCCGATGCCGAGATTGCTCGGTGAACGCAGACCGTAGAGTTGTGCGGCGAGGCCCCAATCGCGGGCGCCGTCCTCGGCATAAGCGCGCGGGCGCCAGCATTTCTGCGGGGCGGCGACGATCCAGGCCTGCGCCCGGCGGTCGCCGACCGTCACCGTGAGCTGGTGGTAGCCCGGGGTCAGGGGCGGCAGGTCGAAGCCGGTGCCCGCCTCCGTGGCCGTGAGCGTGGCGCGCCCCTCGCGGGAGCGGTCGTGCTCGTCGACGAGCCGCCACGCCACCGCACCCGAGGTGACGCCCATTCGAACCGGCACGCGCAGGCCGCGGCGCGCCTCCGCCGCCAGCAGCGGCGGAATCACGTTGGCGCGTACGGCCTCCACGGCGGCGAGGCTACGGCGCACCGCGTCGTCGTCGCCGGCGGAGAAACCGAGGGCTTCGAGCATGCCGCTGCGAACATCGAGCGGCGTGTCGACCCGATGCCCGAAGGCGTCGGTGAAACCGTCAGCGACACCGACGAGGTCGGCGAGGCGTTCAAGGGCTTTCACGTCCGAAACACTCACGTCCGACCTGCTCACTTACTGGCCCCGATCAGGAACACGCCGGTCCAGGACGGAAGCTGCATCGCCTGTCGCGAGGCACCGTTCGACCAGATCACCTGGCCGCCTTCGGCATCCGCCGCGTACTCGTCGTTGCCGACATTGGCGACGAAGCGCAGCCAGCCGTCCTCGTAACGCCATGTGCAGTCCACAACGCCCGGGGCCGGGATTTCGGCCTCGGCGCCGAGGTAGCGGCTCTTGGTCAACGGCACGACGCTCTGTCGGCGGATCTGAAGAAGGTTGCGGGTGTCGGCCCAGACGGCGCGGTGCGGCTCGGTCTCGGACTCGTCCCAGTCGATCTTCGAATCCTCGAAGGTCTTGGCCTCGGTCGGATCGGGGATCACCGAGGTGTCGTCGGCGAAGGCTGCGAAGCTCTTGAACTCGCGGCGGCGCCCTTCGCGCACGGCCTTGTTCAACTCCTCGTCCGGCGCGAAATCCACGAAGAACAGGAATGGTGCCGAGGCCGACCATTCCTCGCCCATCCACAGCATCGGGATCTGCGGGGCCAGCAGCAGCCCGGCGCGGGCCAGCGCCAGCTTCTTCGGATCCGCGAGGTGGCTCAGCCGCTCGCCGAGCGCGCGGTTGCCGACTTGGTCGTGGTTCTGGAGGAAGGTGACGAAGGCCGAGGGCGGCAGATGGCCCGAAGGCTCGCCGCGGGGATGGTTGTCGAGGGTCGGGAACGGCTCGCCCTGATAGGCGAAGCCCTCCGCGAGGCAGCGGGCGAGATGCTCCACCGGCTTGTCGGCGAAGCTCTCATAATAGCCGGCATCTTCGCCGGTCAGCAGCACGTGCCAGCAATGGTGCAGATCGTCCGCCCATTGCGCGCTGTGGAGCAAGGGTTGGCCTTCGGCATCGCGCTCCAGCCAGCGAGCCTGATTGGCCTCGTTCTCCAGGATCAGATGGACATGGCGATCCGGAAGCGCCTTGCGGATCGTCTCGCCGAGTTCAGCAAGGAAGTGTTTTTCGGAGTCATCGAGGATCGCGTGCACCGCGTCGAAGCGAATGCCGTCGAAGTGGTACTCTTTCAGCCAGTAGAGTGCGTTCTCGATGAAGTAGTCGCGCACGACCGGGCCGGATTCACGCCCGTCGAAGTTGATCCCCGCGCCCCAGGGCGTCTGGTGCCGCTCGGTGAAGAAGGTCTTGGCGTAGGCGTGGAGATAATTCCCGGCCGGGCCGAAGTGATTGTAGACGCAATCGATCAGCACCATCAGGCCCTTGGCATGGGCGGTGTCGATCAGGCGCTTGAGGTCGTCCGGGCGGCCATAGGCCGAATCCGGGGCGTAGGGCAGCACGCCGTCATAGCCCCAGTTGCGGGTGCCCTTGAAGTCGGCGAGCGGCAGCAGCTCAATGGTCGTCACGCCAAGATCGACCAGATCGTCAAGCCGCTTCTCGAGGCCGGCATAAGTGCCCTCGGGCGTCGCGGTGCCGACATGCAGCTCGTAGACGACCGCCTCTTCCCAAGGCCGTCCGGTCCACTCGCCGTCCGACCACGCGTAGGCGTTCGGGTCGATCACCTCGGACGGCGCGGAAACGTCCTCCGGTTGAAAGCGCGAGGCCGGGTCGGGCACCACGAGACCGCCGTCGATGCGGAAGCCGTAGCGAGCGCCCGCCTTGACGTTGGGCAGCATGGTCCGGCGCCAGCCTTCGCCAACGTCGGGGATCGGGTGGTCGGCCCCATCCACGACGAGGGTCACGTCCTTGGCGGTCGGCGCCCACAGGGCAAACCGAACACCGTCGTCGGCAAACTCGCTGCCGAACCGCATCGCATGGGCGCGCCGCATCAGGCCACCGGTCTCCGCTGGAGTCAAAATCGATCGTCGCTCAGGCTGGGCGGCCGCTTCTGTGTCTCACAAGGCGCCCGGCGCCCGCTTGTTCCCAGACGCGGCAGTTATGGCGCCGAAGCGCTGCGACAACCGTACGACGTGACGGAATCGCTGCACCGCACGCGAAAGGGTCCGCACATGCGAAGGGCTCCCCACTGAGGCCAGTGGGGAGCCCTCCAAACGATCGCAATTCGGCGCGCTACTGCCGTGCCCGATCTGATTTCATCAGATC
>JAGTAM010000371.1 GCA_023422485.1 Pseudomonadota bacterium
CTCGCTCGGCGCCCGCGTGATCCACAACGATTGGCCGGGCTACGGCCGGCAGAAGCGCTTCGCCGAAGGCCAGTGCCGCCACGGCTGGGTGTTCAACCTCGACGCCGACGAGGTGGTGCCGCCCGCCCTGGCCGAGCGGATCCGCGCCGTGTTTTCCAACGGCGAGCCGACGCACGCCGCCTGGAGCATCGCCATTGCCGAGATTTTTCCCGGCGAGACGCGTCCTCACCCCTGGGCCTACGTGCTGACCCCGGTGCGGCTCTACCGTCGAGATCTGAGCACCTACTCGACCTCGCCGGTCCATGACAGAGTGGTGCTGGGGCCGGGCGTCACCGTCGGGCGGATCCAGGGACGCATCCATCATTTCTCGGTGCGCTCGCTCGGCGACCAGCTCGACAAGCTCAACCGCTACTCGGACCAGCAGGCCGACGACCTCGACGCGCGCGGTGTCACGATCCCGGCCTGGCGCCTCTACGTGGAGCTGCCGGGCAACTTCCTGAAGGCCTATCTCGGCCGCCGCCACTTCGTCCGCGGCGCCTACGGTTTCCTCACGGCGATGAACTACGCGATCTCCCGCCATCTGCGCGTGGCCAAGCATTACGAGCGCCGCGTCACAACCCCGCGCCGACCGGGTTGACCCGCCGCCCCGGAGCGTCTACAGCCGAGCGGCGGGGAGACGTGGCCGAGAGGCTGAAGGCACTCGTTTGCTAAATGAGCATACCCCTAATAAGGGTATCGAGGGTTCGAATCCCTCCGTCTCCGCCACCCATTCTCTTCATCACAAATCAAATCTGCAGGGCGCCGCTAAGGTGCTTGCTTGCGGCGTGATGGGTTGAGATTGGTCGCGCCTTCTCCTGCATCTCTATCGGCATTTCGAGGCTTGGATGAGCGAGCACCACAAGGACGCGTCACCGGCTGTCGCCCGCGCGATTTTCGAAGGTTTAGGTCCGGTGGAACGGGCCGAGGTCGAGCGTGAGGCGAGCGAGAAGGGTGTGGAGCCTATCGAGATCGTCCGTCGGTCATTGGATGTGCTGATCTCGGAGACGGGACAAGCGGCCGGGAAATCTCAGTTCATCAGACGCTCAGGTCGCTGAGCAACCATCGCGGAGTCCGATGAACCAGCGCTATGGTCCATGGCTGAAGCGCTCGCTCGGGGCTGAAGGGCTTGGCCGGCCGGCATAGGCCGTAACTGAAGCTCGGAAGGCCTGCCGTTTCCGCTTGATCGCCCCGGGTGCCGCCTCCTGCCGTCAACGCGAGCGACAGTGAGGCAATTCAGGGCACAACATCTCCGGGCGGGTCGGGCCGGCGTTTTCCATCGGCCCGATCACGCAGCGCGGCTGTGCAGCGCGGCGGATGTCCCGAGATGCGCGTCGAAGAGCGCCGCGACATTGCGGACGAAGGGTTTGGCATCCTCCGGAATGCTCAGCGTGTGACCATCAAGCCTGACCACACCGTGCGTTACGAGAACGCGCAACCGGGGAAGGGAGGCGAGCAGGGCCTCCGGGTCGTGGCCATGGGATCGGCAGACCTGCCCGACATCGACGGCGAAATCGCACATGATCCGCTCGATCAGCGTCGCCCGTAGCCGGTCATCCCGCGTCAGGGCATAACCCTTGAGCGTGGCGAGGTCGCCCCGGCCGATGCGTTCGGCGTAGCTGCGAAGCACCGTGTCGTTCTGCGCGTGGCCCTGAGGCAGCCGCCCGATCGCCGAAGCGCCGAAGCCGATCAGGGCGTCGCTGGCATCCGTGGTGTAGCCTTGGAAATTGCGGCGCAGTTCGCCCTCGACGCAGGCGACCGTCAACGGGTCATCCGGACGGGCATAGTGATCGAGGCCGATTCTCCGGTAGCCGGCCCGCGTCAGCGTCTCGGCGATCGCCTCCGCCTGCGCTCGCCGGGCGGCGCCATTCGGCAGCATCGCTTCGTCGATCCGGCGCTGATGCTTCTTGAAGCCGGGCACATGGGCATAACCGAACACCGCGAGTCGGTCGGGCCGGAGAGCCAGGCATTGACGCACCGTCTCGATACAGGATTCGACGCTCTGATGCGGCAGGCCGTAGATCAGGTCGAGATTGATCCCGCGGATCCCGGCCGCTCTCAGTCCGGTGACGGCGGCTTCCGTCAAGGAGAAGTCCTGGCGGCGGCGGATGGCCTCCTGCACCACCGGGTCGAAGCTCTGAACGCCAAGGCTCGCCCGCGTGACGCCGGCCGCACCGAGCGCGCCCCTCATCGCAGGTGCGAGGGTGCGCGGATCGATCTCGACGGCGATCTCCGCATCGGCGGAGAAAGGGAACCGATCACGTAGAAACGCGACGAGGGCGCGGAACGCACCGGGCGCCATGAGGGAGGGGGTGCCGCCGCCGAAATGAACGTGACGTACCAGCGGCCGATGGTGGAGATGCCCAGCCACCAAGTCCACCTCGCGCCGGAGCGTCGCGAGATAAGCGGCGATCGGCGCGTCGTGCTGGGTGATGTGCGTGTGGCACCCGCAATACCAGCACATCGAGCGGCAGAACGGCACGTGCAGATAGAGGGAGGCCGTCGCCTCCGCCGGGAGGGCCCGCAGCCATTCGGCATAGGTCGCCGGTCCGACCGCCCCGGTGAAATGCGGGCTGGCCGGGTAGCTCGTATAGCGGGGAAGCCGCTCCTCGCCGTAGACTGCCCTCAACTCCTCTCGCATCCGCGCCGCTCCCGGTTCACAGCGGGCGGCCCGTCCCGCCCCATCTCGGGCGCAGGGCTAGGGGTGGCACCCCCCATCGGCTTTGATGTGGCTCAAACCCGCGGGACCACGCCCTCCGAACCGAAGCGGGCTCAGGACGTCGGCAACTCGGGCTCGTTGGCGAAATGCTTCGAGAGCTTGAGGCCCTGCGCCTGGTAGTTCGAGCCCGCCCCCGCGCCGTAGAGCGTCGCGGGCCGCTCCAGCATGCGCTCGTAGACGAGGCGCCCGACGATCTGACCGTCCTCCAGAAGGAACGGCACGTCGCGGGAGCGCACCTCCAAGACGGCGCGGGCACCGGCGCCGCCGGCCTCGCCGAGACCGAAGCCGGGATCGAAGAAGCCGGCATAGTGGACGCGAAACTCGCCGACGAGGGGGTCGAACGGCACCATCTCCGCCGCGTGGTCGGCGGGCACCCGCACCGCTTCTTTCGACGCCAGGATATAGAACTGGCCGGGATCAAGGATCAGCGTGCGGCTGCCATCGGCCGGCAGCGGCTCCCAGAAGTCGCGGGTGCGGTGGCCACGCGGGCGGTCCACGTCGATCAGACCGGTATGGCGCTTGGCCCGGTAGCCGATCAGCCCGTCGAAGCCCGAGAGATCGACGGAGACCGGCACGCCGCCCTGGAGCGAAGGTGTCGCCGCATCGATCAGCGGGTCGCTGGCATGGAGCGCGGCGAGTTCGGCCTCCCGCAGCCGCGGATCGCCCTGGCGGAAACGGATCTGCGACAGGCGCGAGCCGGTTCGCACCCGGACCGGGAAGGTGCGCGGCGAGATCTCGGCGTAGAGCTGGCCGGCATAGCCCGCCTCGATCTGGTCGAAGGCGCTGGCACGATCGGTGATGACGCGGGTGAACACGTCGATGCGCCCGGTCGAACTTTTCGGGTTGGCGCTGGCGCTGAGATCGCGGGGCAGCGCCAGGGCCTCCTGCAATTCGGCGATGTAGACGCAGCCCGTTTCCAGCACGGCGCCCTGGGTGAGATCGATCTCGTGCAGCGCGAAGGCTTCGACGCAGGCCGCCACCGTGCGCCCGCTGCCGGGCAGGAAGCTCGTGCGCACCCGGTAGGCGCGGGTGCCGAGCCGCAGGTCGAGGCTCGCCGGCTGGATCTGGTCGGCGGCGTAGGTGGTGGCGGGGCGGATCGCCCCGGCCTCCGTCAGCGCCGTGATGGCCTGCGCCGGCAGGATGCCGGATGCTGCCGGCACGTCTCCGCTCATCGTCCCGTCCCCTCGCCTCTTTTGGTCGCCTCGGCTTTCTTGGCCTCGACCGCCGCACGCTCCGCCGCCTCGATCGCGACCACCATCCGCGCCAGTGCCAGCCGGGCGCAGGCCCCCATCGCGACGAGGCCGGCCAGCGCGCTCGCGAGCAGCGGGAACAGGTCGGGGCGCAACCCCGCCGTGACGGCCACTACCGCAGCGCCGATCCCCATCGCGTTGCCGAGCATCAGCATCGGCGAGCGCAGGCCGCGGAACTCGGTCTCGACGCCGGTACGCTGACGAACCAGCCGGGCCACGATCCGTGCCGCAGCGTCGAGGCCGAGCGCCACCACCAGGGCGAGCGCCACCCACCGGTTCTGCGCCGGGTCCCACCACGCGAAGCCGAGGGCAAGCGCGAGGGTCAGAACGGTGCCGAGTGCCGGACCCACCGCGTTCGCCGGGCGATCAGCCCGCGTGGGTGCCGCGGCTCCCTCCAATTCTCCCCGGTGCGACGCGTTCGGCACGTGGTCTCCGGCCTCCGCCCACCGTAGGATACCGTGATTGACGAGGTTTCTGGCGCCACGTACCACGGCGCGTCGCAGATGTCGCGATGCGGCCTGCGCGCCGTCCACGGAGATGCTTTCACGCGATGTACAAGGCCGAGACGCGCGGCATCACGGTGACGGTGGAGCCCCGATTCGTCGAGGAGGAGTCCTCGCCGGGAGAGAGCCGCTACTTCTTCGCCTACACGGTCGAGATCGTGAACAACGGCAGCGAGCAGGTGCAGCTCCGCTCGCGCCATTGGCGGATCATCGACGGGCGTGGCGCCTGTCAGGAAGTGCGCGGCGCGGGCGTCGTCGGCAAGCAGCCGGTGCTCGAACCGGGTGAGTCATTCAGCTACACCAGCGGCTGCCCCCTCACCACGCCCGACGGCCTGATGGCCGGCAGCTACACGATGTCGACGATGGGCGGCGAGAGCTTCGAGGCGGAGATCCCGGCCTTCTCGCTGGACTCGCCCCACATGCGCCGCGTCGTCCATTGACGGCGTCATCACGCGGCACCCGTTTCACGCCGCTGGAGTTGCTGGAGCGGCTCGTCGCGTTCGACACCGAGAGCTCGAAGTCGAACCTCGCGCTGATCGATTTCGTGGCCGGCTATCTCGACGGCTGGGGCGTGTCCCATGTCCGGGTACCGAACGCGGCCGGCGACAAGGCAGCCCTGTTCGCCACCCTCGGACCGACGCGGGACGGAGGCATCGTGCTCTCCGGCCATACCGACGTGGTTCCGGTGACCGGACAGGCCTGGACCTCCGATCCGTTCGTCCTGCGCGTCGCCGATGGTCGCGCCTACGGCCGGGGCGCCGTCGATATGAAAGGGTTCGACGCCCTGGCGCTGGCCCTGGTGCCGACGGCGTTGGAAGCCGAGTTGACGCGGCCGATTCACATCCTGCTCTCCTACGACGAGGAGACCACCTGCCTGGGAGTTGCCGACACCATCGCCCGCTTCGGTGCGGACCTGCCGCGGCCGGGTGCGGTGATCGTCGGCGAGCCGACCGGGATGCAGGTGGCGGACGCGCACAAGAGTGTCGTGACCTACAACACCACCGTGCACGGCCACGCCGCGCATTCGGCCAAGCCGGGGCTCGGCGCCAACGCGGTGATGGCCGCCGCCGACCTGATCGCCGAGCTGAACCGCATCGCCGACGCCATGGTCGCCCGAGGTGATGCCTCCGGCCGGTTCGACCCGCCGAACACCACGGTCCATGTCGGCGTGATCGAGGGCGGGACCGCGCGTAACATCCTGCCGAAGCTCTGCACCTTCCTGTGGGAATTCCGCGGCCTGCCCGACCTCGACATGACCGAGATCCCCACCCTGTTCGCCGCGGCCTGCGAGCGGGTCGCGCGGGAACGTCTCAACCGCTACAGCGATTACGGGCACATCGAGACGGTGGAGGAGGTGTCGGTGCCGGGGCTCGCGCCCGATCCGGGTTCGGAGGCCGAGCGGCTGGCCCTGCGGCTGGCTGGCCGCAACGGCACGATCACCGTGCCCTACGCCACCGAGGCCGGACGCTTCCAGCGCGCGGGCCTCCCGACGGTGGTGTGCGGCCCCGGCTCGATCGATCAGGCGCACCAGCCGGACGAGTTCATCACCCTCGACGAGCTGGCCCGCGGCGAGGCTTTCATGCGCCGGTTGGTCGAGACCTGCGCCCGCTGACGCCGTCGCCATGATCGTCCGTCCCCGCCCCGGCCTGCTGACGATCCTGTTCGCCCTGCGCGGCTCGATCCTGCCCAAGGTCGCGCCTCAGGTGATCGTGATCGCCGCGCTCTCCTTCCTCGTGGTCGCGATCGAGCAGCGGCACGCCGAATGGTTTCCCGTCACCGCGGGCATCGGCCCCTTTACCCTTGTCGGCCTCGCGCTCTCGATCTTCCTGAGCTTCCGCAACGGCGCCTGCTACGACCGCTGGTGGGAGGCCCGTCGGGCCTGGGGCAGCCTGATCGTCGAGATGCGCGCCCTCGCGCGGCTCCTGCCGGCCCTGCTGCCGGAGCCCGAGCACGAGGCCCTGCGCCGCCGCTCTCTGCGCCGGGCGGCCGGCTTCGCCCACGCGCTCCACGCCCGCCTGCGCGGGCTCGACGAAGTGCGGGCGCTCGCGCCGTGGCTGCCGCCGGAAGATCTCGCCGGGCTCGAACGGCGGCCGAGCGGGGCCGATGCGGCGCTCTCGGGTCTGACGCGTGATCTCGCCGATGCGACGAAGGCCGGTGCCCTGAGCGACGTCCTGTTCGCCAGCCTCGAGCACAAGATCGCCAGCCTGTCCGCGATCCAGGCCACCTGCGAGCGCATCCACGGCACGCCGCTGCCCTTCGCCTACACGCTGCTGCTCTACCGCACCGCCTGGCTCTACTGCCTGCTGCTGCCGTTCGGGCTCGCCGGCTCGCTCGGCTGGTCGACGCCGGTCATCGCCGCGCTCGTGGCCTACGCCTTCTTCGGCCTCGATGCGCTCGGCGACGAGTTGGAGGAGCCGTTCGGCACCGACGCCAACGATCTGCCGCTCGACGCCCTGCTGCATGCCGCCGACGCGGCGATCCTCGACGCGCTCGGCGAGTCTGGACGCGAACCGCCGAAGGCCGACCGGTTCATGCTGCGATAGGGGCAAGCTGCGATCGGCCCACCCCTGTGAAGGTCCGCGTCCGGTGGAAACGGTGGTCTCCTGCCGCTCGATCGCCCTGAGACGGAAAGCAGGTCCTCAGACTCCGACTCGATCCTGACTCTCCATATCCGGCGCGACCTGCCCGAAATTGAGCACCGAAACCAGCGTCACGCCGCCGACCACGTTGCCGAGCAGGGTCGGCACAAAGAAGCCGGTGACGTACTTGGCAAGATCGATCTCGCCGGTGGCGACGAGATAATAGGCATCGACCGATCCGGCGACGATGTGGGCAAGCCCGCACATCGACACGAGCCACGTCATCAGGATGATGATGAAGGGCGCCGCCGAGCCCGTGGCCGGCAGGATCCACACCATCAGCGCGATCAGCCATCCCGCGAAGACCGCCTTGATCACCGTGGTCCAGAACGGGTCCTCGATGGTGTGGCGGCTGATCTCGGCGAAGGCCTCCCGCACCTCCGGCTTGAATGCATCGGTGTGGGCCAGCACCGAGGCGATGACGATGGTCGCGAGGATGTTGGCCACGAGCACGATGCTCCACAGCCGAACCACCCGCAGGAAGGCGCCGAAGGTGCGTTCGGTGAGAAGCGGCAGAATCGGCGTGACGGTGTTTTCGGTGAAGAGCTGCTGGCGCCCGAGCACGACGATGAGGAAGCCGATCGAGTAGCCCATGCTCACGATGAGGTCGGCCCAGGGCTCGTGCGGCAGATGCCCCTTCAGGACGCCGGGAACGATCAGCGAAAATCCCATGGTGAGCCCGGCAGAGAACGCCGAGAGCGAGAGCGCCAGCGCCGTGCGCCGCATCTCCTCCTCGCCCTCGCGCCGGATGATCTCGTGCAGGATCAGCGCGTCCGGACGGTGCGCCTTCTCGACCTGAGCGTCGTCCTTCTCGCGGGTATGGGCACCGTGCGTCTTGGCGTCTCCCTGTGTGCGGGTCTCTTGGGACATGCGGCCCTCGGCGGTCGTCTCGTCGCAGCCCAACGTACAGTGCCGCTTGCACGCTCCCTGCATGCAGAAAGATTCCAGGCGTGGCCTGATACCAAGTCCGATTGATCCCTTCGGGATGGCGGACTTGGCCTTCGGCGGGATCTCATCGCGCCACCGCGATGGGTGCCCACCTCCAGCGGCGCGCGGGCTCGCTGATCCGGTCCCCGCTTCGATCGAACGGAAACCGGGTCAGACGCCGAAGCCGGCGATCAACCTGATGAGTTCGGCCTGATTGCGCGTGCCCGATTTCCGGTAGACGCGGTTCAGGTGAGTCTTCACGGTCGAGCGCGCGATGCCGAGGGCTTCGGCGATGGCGTCGAGACCGTTCAGACGCAGCGTCGCCTCGACCACGCGAATCTCGCTCGCCGTGAGCTTGTAGCGCCGGGCAAGCGTCTCCAACGGACTGACGACGGCCGGCGACGGCGATCGCACGAAGATGGCTGCGACCGCGGCTTGCGGCTCGTCCTTGCGGCCGAGTCGGTCGTTGGAGAGCGGCAGGACCGTGGCCGTCCAGCCACCCTCCGTTTCGTCCGAGAGCCGGATCGCATGATCGTCGGCGGTGGTTCCGGTGCTGCCGCCGATGGCGCGAAGATGGTCGAAGATGGTGCGGTCGGCCACGGTCGAGGTCGCCCGCAGGCGCCCGCCGACCTCGCGGAAGAGGCGCCCGTCCTCGATCATGCGCCGGCCGGGGAGGTTGGCGAAGACGAGGCGCCCCGTCTTCGCGACGAGAAGCACGCCGATCTCCAGATGGTCGATCGTCTCGATCAGGGCGGCCTCGCGCCGACGGC
>JAGTAM010000471.1 GCA_023422485.1 Pseudomonadota bacterium
AAAGGCCGGGCGGGGGCCCGGCCTTTCTTGCTTGCCTAACGGCGCCCGCTGTTACGCGGCAGCCTTGCGGTCCCGCAGCAAGTGCCAGAACTCGACGCCCTCGCGGAGCCGCCGCTTCATCATCTCGGGCGAGCGGACCATCTCGTTGACGATCGAGGCGATCTTCGGGGCGCGGAAGTAGAACTTCCGATAGAACTCCTCGACCGCCGAGAAGATCTCCGAGTGCGATAGGTGGGGATAGTGGAGCGGCGCGATCTGCACGCCGTTCTCATCGACCAGCTCGGCGTTCTCGACGTCGAGCCAGCCGTTCTCCACCGCCTGCTTGTAGAGGAAGGTGCCCGGGTAGGGCGCGGCCAGCGAGACCTGGATCGTGTGCGGGTTGATGCGCTTGGCGAACGCGATCGTCTCCTGGATCGTCTCCTTGGTCTCGCCGGGCAGGCCGACGATGAAGGTGCCGTGGATGGCGATGCCGAGGTCGTGGCAATCCTTGGTGAACTTCTCGGCCACCTCGACGCGCATGCCCTTCTTGATGTTGTTCAGGATCTTCTGGTTGCCGGACTCGTAGCCGACCAGAAGCAGGCGCAGGCCGTTCTCCTTGAGGACCTTCAAGGTCTCGCGCGGCACGTTGGCCTTGGCGTTGCACGACCAGGTCACGCCGAGCTTGCCCAGCTCGCGCGCGATCTCCTCGGCGCGGGGCAGGTTGTCGGTGAAGGTGTCGTCGTCGAAGAAGAACTCCTTCGTCTGCGGGAACTCCTTCATGCAGTACTTGATCTCTTCGATCACGTGGGCGACCGAACGGGTGCGGTAGGTATGCCCGCCGACGGTCTGCGGCCACAGGCAGAAGGTGCAGCGGCTCTTGCAGCCGCGGCCCGAGTAGAACGAGATGTAGGGGTGCTTCAGATAGCCGATGAAGTACTTCTCCATCTCGAGATCGCGCTTGTACACGCTCGTGACGAAGGGCAGCTGGTCCATGTCCGTCATGATCTCGCGGTCCTCGTTGTGGACCACGACGCCGTTGGCGTCACGATAGGACAGACCCTTGATCTCCGACATCGGCACGCCCTCGGCGACTTCCTTGACGGTGAAGTCGAACTCGTTGCGGGCGACGAAGTCGATCACCGGCGCCTGCGCCATCGAGCCGGCGGCATCCACCGCGACCTTGGCGCCGATCAGGCCGGCGATCAGCTTGGGGTTGGCCGCCTTCAGGGCCTCGACGGTCTTCACGTCCGACTTGAAGGACGGGACCGAGGTGTGGAGCACGACGAGGTCGAAATCGTTGGCCTGGGCCACGATCTCGTCGAGCTTGATGTTGTGGGGCGGCGCGTCGATCAGCTTCGAGTTCGGCACCAGGGCGGCCGGCTGGGCCAGCCAGGTCGGGTACCAGAACGACTTGATCTCGCGCTTGGCCTGGTAGCGGGAGCCGGCGCCGCCGTCGAAGCCGTCGAAGGTGGGGGCCTGCAGGAAGAGCGTGCGCATGGGGTTCAAGGCCTCAAGGCTCGAGACAGTATTGATGTGAGGTTTTAGGAGTTCAGACCGAGGTGGCGCGCGACTCGCGACCGAGGCCGTGCTCCGGAATCAGCGTACCGTCCGCAACCACACGGTAATCGTGACCTTTCCATGTCACCGCACCCGAGACGAAGCTCCAGGTGAAGTTGATGAAGGAGAGGATGTCGCGAATCGGCAACAGCCAGTAGGCATGGGGGGCGAGCCCGAAGGCCCGCTCGATGCGAAGGCAGAGTCCGATGCGGCAGGCGAGCGCCAGCGCCGCGACCGCGAGCGCGCCGGAGCCGGCACCGGGCATCAGTGCTGCCAGCAGCGCCAGCGGGAAGGCGTGGGTGACGACCGAGCCGGCATAGCCCTTCGGATCGACGTTGCGGATGGTGCGGTTCCAGCGCAGCTCGTGCCGCCACAGGCCCGACAGCTCGGTATCGACGCAGGCATGCCCGATGGTCAGCGCGGGGATCGCCACCGTGCCGCCCTCGGCGCGCAAGGCTTCGCCGATGGCGTAGTCGTCGGCGAGATCGTCCTTGAAGGCGCGGAAGCCGCCGATGCGGGCGAGCGAGGCCGCCGTCATCGCGATGGTCGAGCCGAAGCAGGGCCGGGCGAGATCGAAGGTGGTGCCGAGGATGACGTTGGGCACGAACTGCACGTCGATGGCGAGCGCCGCGAGCTGGGCGCAGATCCCGCGATCGCCCGGCACGCCGTGATAGAGGCAGGTCACGCCGGCCACATTCGGCTGCGACAGGGCGGCGATGACGCGCTCAAGGTAGTCGGGCCGCACCGACATGTCGCTGTCGGCCAGCACCACGATCTCGTGGGCGATCCGCTCCGACATGTTGATGAGGTTGGAGACCTTGCGGTTCGAGCCGTGCTGGCTCGCATCCACCACGAGCTCGATCCGCAGGCCGGGATGGGCCTCGCGCAGGCGCTGCACCACGGCAATCGCCGGGTCGGCGGCACTCTGGACGCCGAGTACGACCTGCAGCGGGCCGGCATAATCCTGGCGGCAGAAGGTTTCGAGGTTCTCGAACAGATCCGGCTCGAGGCCGCAGAGCGGCTTGAGGATCGTCACGCTCGGCCGCGGCGCGTCTTTTGCAGGAACGGGTGCAAGAGCGGGCGAGGCTTGGGCGGCGAAGCGGCCGACGAGAACGGCGGCGAGCAGGGCATAGACGCAGCCGGCGAGCGCCGTCAGCAGAAGCACGGGTGCAATCCAGGCCAGCAGCTCGTTCAGGTCCATGGCGCGGCGTTACTCGCTGCTGTCGTGGGTCGGAGGGGCCGCGGGCGGCGGCCTGAATGTGTCAAGGCCCGGATGCCGCCCCAACCGGGTCGCGGTCGGCTCCGGGCCTTGGTCCTGACGGTGTCGTTGCCGCCGAATCGCTCGAGGCTTCGACAGCAGGGATGGCTTCTAAGCCCCTACTCTCGGGGCGAGACTTTGGCGGCGAGCATTCCGTCGGTGCGTTCGCGCATGAATTTCAACAGGCCGTCGGCGCCGCCCTTGAGCGGATCGGAGAAGCTCGCCCGCATCGAGGCGACCTCGCTGACATTGCCGTTGAGCAGCACGTCCTGGACTCGGTTGCCCGCGTTGACCACGTAATCGACGTCCGACTCGTCGCCGTCCTTGTTCGAGACGCGGGTGAAGACCACCCGGTTGGGACCCCGCGCCTCGCTCTGCGGCTTGACCTCGAACTTGCCGCCGGCCGCCTGCGAGAGGCGGTTGGCGTAGAGCGTGACGAAATACTTGCCGAAGGTCTCGGTCAGCGCGTCCTGCTGCTCGGGTGTGAAGGTCTTCCACTTCGGGCCGACGGCGGTGCGCACCATGGCGGGCGTGTCGAAGGTCGCGGCGAGCGTTTCGCCGACGATGGCGAGCCGGCTCCTGAGATCGCCCGCGCCGTTCTTCAGCGCCTCCTCGAACTTGGCGTAGAGGCGCTTGATCGGCTCGACCGCCGGATCCTCGGCGGCACGGGCGATCTTCGGCGCCCCCGCAACGGCGAGGAGAGCGGCGGTGGCGAGGAGGGTGCGGCGGTTCAGGCGCACTTCTGGAGCGCTCCAGCTTCGTTGTCGGGGGAGAGGGCGGCCGGGCTCCGGGTGGCGGGAAAGCCGTAGGCCGGAGCGAGGGG
>JAGTAM010000295.1 GCA_023422485.1 Pseudomonadota bacterium
CTCTCTGACGCCGAACCGGACTCCGCTTCGACTGAGAGCGCTGCGTGTGAAAACGCGGCCCCGAGGGACCGCGTGGATTGCCTTAGCGGCGGATGCCGAGGCGCTCGATGAGGGTGCGGTAGCGCGCCTCTTCCTTGCGCTTCAGGTAGTCGAGCAGCGAGCGGCGCTGCGACACCAGCTTCAGGAGGCCGCGGCGGGAGTGGTTGTCCTTGCCGTGGGTCTTGAAGTGGGCGGTCAGGTTGGTGATCCGCTCGGTGAGGATGGCGATCTGGACTTCCGGCGAGCCGGTGTCCTTGTTGCCCTTGGCGTATTCCTTGATGAGCGCAGTCTTGCGCTCTGCCGTGATCGACATCGCAGGCCTTTCAGATGGGGTTTGGTCGGAAGCGCCGCCCGAGGGGCAGGGCGCCTGAAGCTTGCGGTCGGGCCGGTGCCGGGATGTCGTCCAGCACGGTCAGCCGCAAGCGGCACAAGCCCCGCCCGTCAGCCGGGTCGAGGCGGCGCGGACCATACACGAAACCGCGGGAAGTGCCAGTGCCGCCCCGCGTTCGCCTAACATCCCCTTCGGAGCGCTTCACGACCGGTGTGAATTTCGCGTTGCCGGACGTGATCCGCTCAAGGCAGTGAAACGCATGCCTCCTCCTCCCCTCGGCACCCGCAAGCCGATCAGCGCCCTCCTCGCCAGCGAGTCCGATTCGGGCGCGCCGACCCTGGCCAAAAACCTCTCCGCCTTCAGCCTCGTCTGCATCGGCGTCGGCGCGACGGTTGGGGCGGGGATCTTCGTGCTCACCGGCACGGCGGCGGCCCACTTCGCCGGGCCGGGCTTGATGCTGTCCTTCGTGCTCGGGGCGGTGGCGAGCGGGCTGGTGGCGCTCTGCTACGCGGAGCTTGCTGCGATGATGCCTGTCGCCGGCTCGACCTATTCCTACACCTACGCGACGCTCGGCGCGCTGCCGGCCTGGATCATCGGCTGGGACCTCGTGCTCGAATTCGCGATGGCCGCCGCGACCATCGCCGTCGGCTGGTCGGGCTACGCCCAGAGCCTCATGGCCGATGCGGGCCTGCGGCTGCCGGCATGGCTCGCCGCGGCGCCCGGGGAGGGCGGGCTCGTCAACGGGCCGGCGGCCCTCGTCGTGCTGGCGCTCACCGCGCTGCTGATGCGCGACAATCGCGGCGCGGCCCGCACCAACGCCGTGCTGGTGGCGCTGAAGGTCGCGATCATCCTCGCCTTCCTCGGGATCGGCGCCCTGCATCTCCGGCCCGAGCTGTGGCAGCCGCTGGTGCCGCCGAACGAGGGCGCGTTCGGCGCCTTCGGCTGGAGCGGGATCCTGCGCGGCGCGGGGGTCGTGTTCTTCGCCTATGTCGGCTTCGAGACGATCTCGACGGCGGCGGGCGAAACCCGCAACCCGCAGCGGGACGCGCCGGTGGGACTGCTCGGTTCGCTCGTCGTCACCGCGGCCCTCTACGTGGCGGTGGCCGCGGTGCTCACCGGCCTCGTGCCCTATCGCGAACTCGACGTGGCCGACCCGATCGCCAAGGCGATGGCGGTGACGGGGCTGACCGGCTTCTCGGCGGCGATCAAGCTCGGCGCGCTGATCGGGCTCACCACGGCGGCGCTCACGGCGCTCTATGGACAGGCGCGGATCTGCTACGCCATGGCCTGCGACCACATGCTGCCGGACGTGTTTTCGCGCATCGGCCCGCGAAGTCGGACGCCGTTCGTCGCGCAAGGCATCATCGGACTCGCCACCGCACTCGTGGCGGCCCTGGTGCCGATCAATATCCTCGGCGAACTCGTCAGCATCGGAACGCTGTTCGCGTTCATCCTCGTCTGTGCCAGCGTGCTGATCCTGCGCCGCACGGAGCCGGACTTGCCGCGGCCCTTCCGGGTGCCGGGCGGTGCGATCGTGCCGGTCGCGGGCATCCTCGCCTGCCTCGCCCTGATGGCGAGCCTGCCCGGCGACACCTGGCTGCGCCTGCTGGCCTGGATCGGCCTCGGGCTGGCGATCTGGTTCGGCTACGGCCGTCGGCGCGTCGCTGATCGACCGTGACTCCAAAGGGATCATCCCCTTGGTGGGGCGCCGGGGCAGCGCCCCGGCTTCCCTTCGACCAGGGCTCTGCCCTGGACCCGCGAAAGGGGTGATCCCTTCCGAAACCCGAAACTCAGTACGAGCGGTGCTGGCCCGCGGCGCGGCCGCCGCCGTAGCGGCGACGCAGGTACGAGATGGCCTTGGGCAGGAGGAAGACGACGAGGATCTGGCGCAGGATCGAGCGCATCCGGTGGAACTCCGTGTCTGAAGACTAAGGTTGGAGTCCCAATGCCCGGAGGGGCGCCCGCGTTCCCGGCTACAGTTCCAGGGACAGCGTGACCGGGACGTGGTCAGAGGGCTTGTCCCAGCCGCGCGCCGCGCGAAACACCTCGACCCGCCGCACCGTGCCGGCGAGATCGGGCGAGACCCAAGCATGGTCGAGGCGCCGGCCCTTGTTGGCGAGTTCCCAGTTCGGCGAGCGGTAGCTCCACCACGTGTAGATCTTCTCCGGCTCCGGGGTGAGGAGCCGGGCCGCGTCGATCCAGCCGGCCTCACCGCGCAGGGTCTCCAGCGCCTCGGTCTCGGCGGGGGTGTGGCTCACCACGTCGAGGAGCTGCTTGTGCGACCAGACGTCGTGCTCCAGCGGCGCCACGTTGAGGTCGCCCACCAGGATCGCCGGGCCGGAGACGCGCCGGCCGCCCCAGGCCCGCAGTTCGGACAGGAAGTCGAGCTTGTGCGCGAATTTCGGGTTGAGGTCGCGGTGGGGCACGTCGCCGCCGGCCGGCACGTAGAAATCGTGCAGCACGATCCCCGCCGCCGGTCCCGCCTCGGGCCCGAGCACCGCCGAGATGTGGCGCGCATCGGCCCGCTCGCAGAAGCTCATCACGTCGCGGGTGAGGAGGGGAAAGCGCGAGATGATCGCGACGCCGTTATAGCCCTTCTGCCCGGCGAAGACGATGTGCTCGTAGCCCGAGCCCTTGAACGCCTTGAGCGGGAACAGCTCGTCCGGGCACTTGGTCTCCTGCAGGCAGAGCACGTCGGGCTGAGCTTCGCGCAGGAAGCGCAGCACGGACTCGATACGCAGGCGCACCGAATTGATGTTCCAGGTCGTGACGGTGAGGCGCAACGGACAAGCCTGAGAAGCGGGGCGAGGGATGCCGCCCCGTTAGCCCAACCCGCGCGCCCCGTAAAACCGTCACGCCGCGGCGGCCTCCTCCTCCAGGGCGAGGCCGTGCAGGACGGCGCAGAGTTTGTCGCCCGTCATCTTGGAGAGGTCGAAGCCGCTCTCATTCGCCATGTCGCCGTATCGCGCCGCATCGGCCTGCGAGGCGCCGACATAGGCCATCGACCAGTCGGTGAAGAGCCGCGCCTTCACCGCCTCGAAGGCCAGCAGCGAGACCTCGCCGTGGCGCTCGTCCTGCTGGATGCGCTCGAAGGTGGTCTCGACCGCTTCGCCCGGGCCTTCCAGCACCTGGGCGAAGCAGCCGGCGTTGAACATCAGCGCCCCGGTCACGCCGACGCGGGCGTTGTTGGTGCGGCTCGCCGCGAGGATGCCGCGGATCGTCTCGTGCATCGCGCCCGGTTCGCCGGCGACCCGGTTGCGGCTGTAATAGACGAGGCGGCGCAGATCGTGGTCGAGCGAATTCTGGTTCGACGGATCTTGGGGCATCGCGGGCTGGCTCACGGGAGACTCCTGGCTCATCAGGCAGCGTCGTTGGGGGAGGCGGCGGCGGGAGGCGACAGCAGGGCGGCGGCCTGGGCCGCGGGCATCGGGCGCCCGGTCAGGTAGCCCTGGACCTCGGTGCAGCCCTCGGCGCGGATGGCGTCGAGCTGCGACGCGGTCTCCACGCCTTCCGCGGTGGTGCGCATGCCGAGGCTGGCGCCGAGCCGGGCGATCGCCCGCACGATCGCCCCGCACTCGGCATTGCCCTCCATGCCGCGGACGAAGGACTGGTCGATCTTGATCTTGTCGAAGGGGAACTTCTGCAGGTAGCTCAGGGACGAGTAGCCGGTGCCGAAATCGTCCATCGAGATCTTCACGCCGAGCGCGCGCAGGCCGTTGAGCACGTCGAGCACGCTGTCGGTGTTCTCCAAGAGGGCGCCCTCGGTGATCTCCAGCTCCAGCCGGGCCGGATCGAGGCCGGTCTGGGCCAGCACGTTCATCACCGTCTCGACCAGCTTGCCGCCGCGGAACTGCACGGGGGAAAGATTCACCGCGATCGAGGCGGGCTGCGCCCAGGACGCCGCCTCGCGGCAGGCGGCGCGTAGCGCCCACTCGCCGATGCCGACGATAAGGCCGATCTCCTCGGCCAGCGGGATGAACTGGGCCGGCGAGACCGGTCCGCGCTCGGGATGGTTCCAGCGCAGCAGCGCCTCGAAACCGGTCACCTGGCCCGTCTCCAGGTGGATCTGCGGCTGGAAGGCGAGATCGAATTGCTTGAGGGCGAGCGCCCGGCGCAGGTCGATCTCCAGGCTGCGGCGCGCCTGCATCTGCGCGTTCATCGCCGGCTCGAAGAAGCGGTAGGTGCCCCGGCCCTCGGCCTTGGCCCGGTAGAGGGCGAGGTCGGCGTGCTTCAGAAGAGCGTCGGCCTCGCTCCCGTCGGCGGGGGCAACCGCGACGCCGACGCTGACGCCGACATTGAGCATGTGGCCGTCGACGACGTAGGTGCGCCCGACCAAATCGACGAGGCGGCGCGCCAGGGCCTCGGAGGCCTGCGGCTGCTCGGTGCCCACCTGGAGGATGGCGAACTCGTCGCCGCCGAGACGGGCCACAACATCCTCGCGGCGGGTGGCCTTGCGCAGGCGCTCGGCGACCTTGCGCAGGAGCGCATCGCCGACCGGGTGGCCGAGGGTGTCGTTGACCGCCTTGAAGCGGTCGAGGTCGAGCATCAGCACCGCGAGCGGCGCGCTCGTCCGGCCCCCCTCGGCCAGCGCCGCATCGAGGCAGTCGCGCAGGGCGACGCGGTTGCACAGGCCGGTCAGCGGCTCCTGCCGGGCGAGCGCCGCGCCCTGGAGATGCTCGGTCACGTCCTCGAAGGTGAGGGCGAAGCCGCCGACGGAGAGCGGTGCCAGCGCCGCCTCGACACGGCGGTCGCCGGCCAGCGTCAGGCGCGCCCGGATCGGGCGGCCCGCGCGCATGGCGTCGAGAACGGGCTCAGCCTCGGGCTCCGGGACCCCGGAAGGCGCCAGCAGGGCGGGCAGGGACAGGCCGAGCGGTTCGGCGCAGGAGAGCAGGGCTGCCGCGCGGGCATTGGCGAAGAGGACGGTGCCGCCCGCATCGAGCAGGAGGAGGGGGGCGCTCATCTCGGCGAGCGCCGCCTCGAACGGGAGCGAGGCTGGAGGCAACGGAGCGGCGAGGGCGGACATGAAGGCGGACATGCGGCCGGACAGCGTCCCATGACAGCCGCCCATCGTGGGCGGCCTGCCTATTGGCCAGGTGTCCTCTCAACGGATGCTTAAGGCGCGCATCGAATGCAGCGTATTGCTGATGTTGCTCCAAAAATTTCGGCAGCTACAACCTATGATATGACGGTCGCTTGCTGAGCTGACGGGTCGAAATCAACCCATATTGCTTTTCCGCGACGCGCCTCGCGGATCAGGGATTTCGCCCGTTGATCTGCTGCTGCATCGCCTTGTCCTCGGCGCGGCCGTAATTGATGAAGAACAGCGATCCGTCGACCGCCTTGCCCTTCTGCAGGTTCGAGAGCTGCACCGTGGTGAGATAGCCCTGCGGATCGGTGATCCGCCACTGCGACAGGGTCTTCATCTCGGCGTCGAAGTAGAGCTGAATCTTCGAGGTGCCGCCGAGCGTCGAGCGGTCTTCCAGCCCGATCCGGACGCCGCCCGGATCGTTGGTGACGTCGCTCACCGTCAGGTCGCGGGCGAGGTCGATTTTTTCGCGCAGCAGGAATTTCAACGGTGTCTGCGAGATGAAGTAGAGATCCTGGGTGTTGAGCTTGCGGTCGCGCACCGCGACCGAGGTGCCGTCGGCGATCACTTCGAGCGGGGAGGGTTGGTCGTACTCGAAGCGCAGGCGCCCAGGCTTGGCCAGCGTGAGCTTGCCGCCGATGCGGCGCCCGTCGGCGCCGATCTGGATGAACGAGCCGGTCAGGGTCTGGAAGCCGTTGAAATAGGCGTTGGCCGCCGCGACCACGGTGGCCGGGTCGGCGTCCTGCAGCGAGGCGCCGAGATTGGGGGCGCCCACCGCCGCGACCTGGGTGCCGGACTTCGCGGCCGGCGCCGCCGGAGCGCCGGGCTTGGCCGCCGCCTTGAGGCTGCCGGTCTTCTCGGCGGGTTTTTCCGCAGTCTTATCGGCTGCCTTCTCGGCCGCCTTGTCCGCACCTTTGCCGGGCTTCTGCGCTGCCTTCTTGGCCGGGGCCGGAGCGGCTTCCGTTTCAGGCGAAGCGGCCGGGGGCGGTGCCGGCTCCTCCTTGCGGCCGAACAGGCCGTCGAGGAAGGACGAGACCTGGGCGCTTGCCGGAAGCGGCTGGAGCGCCAGCGCGGCGACCACGAGCAGCGGACCGGCGGCGGGGCGGAGGCGTCGGCCAGTCATCGTGTGGGCATCTCCGAAAGCTTGCGGTCGCGCGGGGCTTTTGCCGTCCCGGTGCGGACGCGGCTGCGGCGCGTCCGGATGTCGTGTTCGCCGGTAGAGCCGGCCCCTGTGGCGAATATGCGACGGGGGCCGGATCTTGAGGGTCACTCGTCGTCGTAGCCGCCGGACGGGGCGCCTGCGAGGCCCTCGACCAGGATCTCGCGCTTGCCGGCATGGTTCGCCGGCCCGACGATCCCCTCGATCTCCATCCGCTCCATGATCGAGGCGGCGCGGTTGTAGCCGATCTGCAGGCGGCGCTGGATGTAGCTCGTCGAAGCCTTGCGGTCGCGCAGGACCACGGCGATGGCCTGCTCGTAGAGTTCGCCGCCCTCCGCGCCCGCGGTCGCCGCGAAGGCGCCGATGTCGAACACCGGAGCATCGGTCTCCTCGGCCTCGGCGAAGTCGTCCTTCTCGGCTTTCGCCGCGGCGCGCGAGCCCTTGGCCGGTTTCTCCGGCTGGTCGGACGAGCCGTCGTCGGCCGTGACCGCCTCCAGATAGGAGGGCCGGCCCTGGCGCTTGAGGTGGGCAACCACCGTCTCGACCTCCGAATCCGAGCAGAACGGCCCGTGCACGCGGGTCGTGCGCCCGCCGCCGGCCATGAACAGCATGTCGCCCTGGCCCAGCAACTGCTCCGCGCCCATCTCGCCCAGGATCGTGCGCGAGTCGATCTTGCTCGTCACCTGGAAGGAGATCCGGGTCGGGAAGTTCGCCTTGATCGTGCCGGTGATGACATCGACCGAAGGGCGCTGCGTC
>JAGTAM010000547.1 GCA_023422485.1 Pseudomonadota bacterium
CCCGCCAGCCGGATGGCGACGACCCAGCCGGCGAGCCCGCAGAAGAACGCGGAGCCGGTCGTCCCGGCCCCCGCCGCGATGGCCCGCGCGGAGGAAGAGGACGACCGCTTCCTGCCCACCGGCGCCCTCCCCTTTGCCGCCGTCGATGCGGCCTGGGATGCGGCCCGCCGGGCCGGCACCGGGGCGGCGACGGGTGTTGCGACCGGAGTGACGAGCCTCGGCAGCTCGGTCGTCAGCCTCGTGTCGGAACTGCGCTGAGCCCGCGCACCGGCCCGCCGTTCTCAGAATCGTTTAGTCCGGAAACCTTGCGAAGCGCGGCCGCTGCGCCACTTCGCGCGGGGTACAGCCGCGATTGCGCCCGTCTCCGCAGCGAGGCGGCCTTTGTGCGCGTGATGCCCTGTCAGAGAGCCGAAGCCCGCGTATCCCCCGCGCCGTTCGGCTCGGGCGCGACGACGGAGACCGGGATGGCGGGACGGATCGAGGATTACGCCCTGATCGGAGACGGCCGCACCGCCGCCCTGGTCGGGCGCGACGGCAGCATCGACTGGCTGTGCATGCCGCGCTTCGACGCCTCGGCGCTGTTCGCGAGCCTGCTCGGAACGGAGGAGCACGGCTTCTGGAAGCTGGCTCCCGCAGCGGAGGGCGCGCAGCATTCCTGGCGCTACCGCACCGGCTCGCTGGTGCTGGAGACGACGCACAAGACCCATGAAGGCGAGGTCCGCGTCACCGATTTCATGCCCGTCGGCGACGGCAGCCACGTCATCCGCCTCGTCGAGGGCGTGCGCGGCCGGATGGCGATGCGCATGGAGCTGGCGGTGCGCTTCGATTACGGCTCGGCGGTGCCGTGGGTGTCGCGCAGCGAACTCGGCGACCTGCGCGCCATCTCCGGGCCGCACAAGGTGGTGCTGCGCACCAACGCGCCGATGCGCGGCTCCACCCGCCAGACGACGGTCTCGGAATTCACGGTCTACAAGGGCGACGCGGTCCGGTTCGTCCTCAGCTACGGCGCCTCGCACGAGGAGGACCCTGCACCGATCGAGCCGCGCCGCTGGCTCGACGACACCAACCGCTTCTGGCGCGAATGGTCGAGCCGCTGCACCCTGGAAACGCCCTGGGACGACATTCTGCGCCGCTCGCTCCTGACGCTGAAGGCGCTGATCTACCGCCCGACCGGCGGGATCGTCGCCGCGCCCACCACCTCCCTGCCCGAGGAGCTCGGTGGGGTGCGCAACTGGGACTATCGCTTCTGCTGGCTGCGCGACTCGACCTTCACGCTGCTCGCCCTGATGGATTCGGGCTACATCGAGGAGGCCCGCGCGTGGCGCGACTGGCTGACCCGGGCGGTGGCCGGCAACCCGGAGCAGGCGCACATCCTCTACGGCATCGCCGGAGAGCGGCTCCTGCCGGAGATCGAACTCGACTGGCTGCCCGGCTACGAGGGCTCAAGGCCGGTGCGCGTCGGCAACGCGGCGATCGCGCAATTCCAGCTCGACGTCTACGGCGAGGTGTTCGACGCGCTGTTTCAGGCCCGCGCCGGCGGCATGGGGCAGAACAAGGAGGGCCTGCGCGTCGGCCAGGCGCTGATCAAGCATCTCGAGACCGCGTGGCGCGAGCCGGACGAGGGCATCTGGGAGGTGCGCGGCGGGCGGCGCCACTTCGTCCACTCCAAGGTGATGGCCTGGGTCGCCTTCGATCGGGCGATCCGCAGCGTCGAGATGATGGGCGTGGACGATCTGCACTCCGTGGAACCGCCGGTCGATCATTGGAAGGCGATCCGCGACGAGATTCACGCCGAGGTCTGCGAGAAGGGCTTCGACCCCGAACTGAACAGTTTCGTCCAGTCCTACGGAAGCAAGGCGCTCGACGCGAGCCTGCTGCTGGTCGCGCATATGGGCTTCCTGCCCCAGGACGATCCGCGCGTGATCGGCACGGTGGCGGCGATCGAGCGGCATCTGATGCGCGACGGCTTCATCCTGCGCTACGAAACCGAAGGCCAGACCACCGACGGCCTGCCCGGCAACGAGGGTGCCTTCCTGCCCTGCAGCTTCTGGTACGCCGACAATCTGATCGGGCTCGGCCGTTGCGAGGAGGCCCGTGCGCTGATCGAGCGCCTGATCGGCGTCTGCAACGATCTCGGATTGGTCTCGGAGGAGTACGACGTGCGCGAAAAACGGCTGGTGGGGAATTACCCGCAGGCGTTCACGCATGTTGCACTCGTGAACACGATCCTCAATTACAGCCGCGCGATCGGTCCGGCGACGGAACGAGGCAGCGGCGCGGACCATTCCGAGTCAAGGGTAGGCGAATCCGTTGCAGCGCAGTAGGCGCATCCCGTTCGGCGGACAGGCAATGGAAGCGAGAAAGCCGGGTACTCCATGAGCGGTGCAGACACGAGCCCGAAAGCGGCCCTGAGCGAGGGCGACAAGCTCGCGATCGACACGATCCGGACGCTCGCGATCGACGCGGTGCAGAAGGCGAATTCCGGCCATGCCGGCGCGCCGATGGCGCTGGCCCCCGTCGCCTACACCCTGTGGAACCGGTATCTGCGCTACGATCCGGCCCATCCGCACTGGCCCAACCGTGACCGCTTCGTGCTCTCGGCGGGCCACGCCTCGATGCTGCTCTACGGGCTGCTGCACTTGGCGCGCGTGGCCGAGAAGGACGGCGGCAATGCGCCCGCCATCTCTCTCGACGACATCAAGAAGTTCCGGCAGCTCGACAGCCGGACGCCGGGCCACCCGGAATACCACTTCACCACCGGCGTCGAGACCACCACCGGCCCCCTCGGCCAGGGCGTGGCGAATTCCGTCGGCATGGCGATCGGCGGCCGCTTCAAGGGCGAGCGCCTGAACCGGCCCGACCTGCCGCTGTTCGATTACAACGTCTACGCCATCTGCTCGGACGGAGATCTGATGGAGGGCGTCTCCCAGGAGGCCGCCTCGATCGCGGGGCATCTGCGCCTGTCGAACCTGTGCTGGATCTACGACAACAACACCATCACCATCGAGGGCCACACCGAACTCGCCTTCTCGGAGGAGGTCGCCGCGCGCTTC
>JAGTAM010000303.1 GCA_023422485.1 Pseudomonadota bacterium
GGCGGGCTTCTGGGCGCTCACGGTCGGTTCCGTCGGCGTGGTCTACGGCGATATCGGCACGAGCCCGCTCTACGCCTTCCGCGAGGCGCTCGCCCCCTCACGCACCGACGGCATCCTGCTCGCCGAGGAGGTGATCGGCACCGCCTCGCTCATCATCTGGGCGCTGCTGCTGATCGTCACGATCAAGTACGTCGCGATCCTGCTGCGGATGGACAACAACGGCGAGGGCGGCATCCTCTCGCTCATGGCCCAGGCGCGTCACGCGCTCGGCGGCTCCAAGATCGTGTTCATGCTGGGTCTGCTCGGCGCCTCGCTGTTCTACGGCGATTCCGTCATCACCCCGGCGATCTCGGTGCTCTCCGCGGTGGAGGGACTCAAGCTCGTCACCCCGGCCTTCAATGACTACGTCCTGCCGATCACGGTGGTGATCATCCTCGGCCTGTTCGCGGTCCAGAGCCACGGCACGGCCCGCGTCGCGACCTTCTTCGGCCCGGCCATGGTGGTGTGGTTCCTGGCCATGGCCGCCGCGGCGCTCCCGCACATCGCCGGCAATCCCGGCGTGCTCGCCGCCTTCAATCCCTGGTACGCGGTGCATTACCTGCTCGGCCACGGCACCGGTGCGCTGGTGGCGCTCGGCGCGGTGTTCCTGGCGGTGACCGGAGCCGAGGCCCTGTTCGCCGATCTCGGCCATTTCGGGCGCCGCCCGATCCAGGTCGCGTGGCTCGGCCTCGTCGCGCCCTGCCTCGTCCTGAACTATCTCGGCCAGACCGCCCTCGTGCTGGCCAAGCCCGAGACGACCGACCCGTTCTACCAGCTCGTGCCGGAATGGGGCCTGATCCCGATGGTGCTGCTGGCCACACTCGCCACCGTGACGGCGAGCCAGGCGGTCATCACCGGCGCCTTCTCCCTGTCGCGGCAGGCGATCCAGCTCGGCATGTTGCCGCGCATGGAGATCCGCCACACCTCCGAGGCGCATTCGGGCCAGATCTACCTGCCGCAGATCAACACCCTGCTCGCCCTCGGCGTGGTGATCCTGGCCGTCACCTTCCGCTCCTCCTCCGCGCTCGCCTCCGCCTACGGCATCGCCGTGACCGGTACGATGCTGCTCACCGCCTCCATGGCCTACGTGGTTCTGTGGAAGGTCATGCGGCTGTCGCCTCTGGTCTCGGCGGCGATCATCATGCCCTTCATCGTGCTGGAATTCCTGTTCCTGCTCTCGAACCTGCTGAAGCTGCACGAGGGCGGCTACATCCCCCTGCTGCTGGCCGGCGGCCTGATGCTGATGATGTGGACCTGGGTGCGGGGCGTCACGATCCTCTTCAACAAGACCCGCAAGACCGACGTGCCGCTGATCGAGCTCGTCGGCATGCTGGAGAAGAGCACCTCCTACCAGCGGGTGAAGGGCACGGCGGTGTTCCTGACGAGCGATCCCGAGATCGCGCCCGCCGCGCTGCTGCACAACATGAAGCACAACAAGGTGATCCACGAGAAGAACGTGGTGCTCACCGTCGAGACCATGGACCGGCCCCGCGCGAGCCAAGCCGAGCGGGTGCGGATCGAGCCCGTGGGCTTCGGCTTCTACCGGGTGGTGATGCGCTTCGGCTACATGGAGACACCGAACATCCCGCGCACCCTGACCCTGCTCAAGCGCGAGGGCTTCAAGTTCGACATCATGTCGACCTCGTTCTTCCTGTCGCGCCGCTCGATCCGCCCGGCCGCCCATTCGGGCATGCCGCTGTGGCAGGACCGGATTTTCATCACGCTCGCCAAGAACGCCAACGACGCCACGGACTTCTTCCAGATTCCCACGGGTCGCGTCGTCGAAGTCGGCACCCAGGTGACGGTGTAGCAGGGCGGCCGCCCGCTCGATCGGGAAGACGGCGAAGCAACAAGACGTTGGCACCCCGTCGTCGGAGCGCGGCCGGGCCCGCGCAACAAAAGATTGCTCGCAATCCTGTGGCCCGTCAGCGACAGGGGCGGTGATTCATCTCCCGCCGTCTTGCGCCCCCGGATTTCGAGCCGTACGGCTGAGTTTGCGAAAAGCAAAGCAACAACAACAGTTTAGCATCATTCCAAACAACCGACCGGTCTCGATCCGCGCGTTTCGGTGGATCCCGTCGGCTGTGCCGGACAGATGGAGTCAGGCGTATGGGCTCGGTTCGCACTCTCGTCGGCGTCCGCGCCCTGCGGACGATGGCGCTGGCAGGCGCCTCACTGCTCGCTCTCACCGTGGGCGCCGCGGCGCAGCAGGCGACTGCGCGCCTGGAAGAGCTGTCGGTCGAAGGCAGCGGCCGGGGGGCGGTCGCCACCGGTGGCGGGCAATCCGCCCAGCGCGGCGCCGATGGACGTGCGGCCCCCGAAGATCCGCGCGGGCCGGTCACCGGCTATGTCGCGACCCGTTCGGCCACCGCGACCAAGACCAACACGCCGCTGATCGAGACGCCGCAGGCGATCACCGTCATCGGCCGTGAGCAGATCGATGCGCAGGGCGCGCAGACGCTGACCCAGGCGACGCAGTACACCGCCGGCATCTATTCCGGCGTCTACGGCGCCGACGAGCGGGTCGATTTCTTCACCCTGCGCGGCTTCGTGGCGAGCGATTACGGAATCTACAAGGACGGCCTGCAACTCCTGAATTACGGCTTCGGCACGCTCAAGACCGAGACCTTCGGCCTGGAGCGGATCGAGGTGCTGCGCGGCCCGGCCGCCGTACTCTTCGGTGCGGGCAATCCCGGCGGCATCGTCAACCAGATTACCAAGCGACCGACGCTGGCGCCCTTCGGCTATGTCGAGATCGCCGGCGGCTCGTTCGGGCAGGTCTACGGCGCCTTCGATGTCGGTGGGCCGGCCGACGAGTCGGGCCATCTGTTCTATCGCCTCACCGGCATCGGCCGGCAGGGCGGCACCCAGGTCGTCGGCGCGGATTCCGACCGCGCCTACATCGCCCCGGCCTTCACGTGGCGGCCGGATGCGGGCACCACCTTCACGGTGCTGACGAGCTACCAGCGCGACTCCACCGCGGTCACCGCGAACTTCCTGCCCTATTC
>JAGTAM010000621.1 GCA_023422485.1 Pseudomonadota bacterium
CGCTCCACCCGCTCGGGCTCGGCCTGCATCACCGAGAGCGCGGCTTCGGCCGCGGCGGCGAGCGGCGGCGACATGCCGACGCTGTAGACGAAGCCGCCCGCGGTGCATTTCAGGTACTCGACCAGCGCCGAGGGACCGCAGATGTAGCCGCCGCAGGAGGACAGCGTCTTCGACAGCGTGCCCATCCAGATGTCGACGTCCGACGCATCGACCCCGCAATGCTCGTGCAGGCCGGCACCGGTACGGCCCAGCACGCCGAGGCCGTGGGCATCGTCCACCATCAGCCAGCAATCGTAGCGGCGCTTCAGCTCGACGAAGGCGGCGAGATCCGGCGCGTCGCCGTCCATGCTGTAGAGGCCCTCGATCACGATCAGCGCGCGGCGATGCTCGTGGCGGGTCGCCTCCAGCAGCTTTTCGAGGGTGGCCGGATCGTTGTGGGCGAAGGAGCGGCGCTGCGCCCCGGAGAGCTGCGCACCGGTCACCACGCTGTTGTGGATCAGCGCGTCGTGGAAGATCACGTCCGGCGCTTCGAGAATTGCGCCGATGGCGGTGACGTTGGTGGCGTGCCCGCTCACCAGAACCACGCAGGCATCCGTGCGGTAATGGGCGGCGAGCGCCCGCTCCAGCTTGAGATGGCCCGGCCGCTCGCCCGCCACGATCCGGCTCGCGGACGCCGAGGTGCCGAAGGCCTCGATCGCCTTGCGCGCCGCGCCGCTCACCGCGGGGTGCCCGTTGAGACCGAGATAATCGTAGGACGAGTAGTTCGAGTAGGTCTGGCCCTCGATGCGGGTGTTGGCGCCCGCGCGGGTCTCGTGCACCCGGAAGAACGGGTTGCCGAGACCGATCAGGTCGGCGGCGGAGCGCTGCAAGCGCAGCTCGCGGTAGCCGGTCAGCTTCTCGAAATCCTGGGCCGATTCGTTGGCCGGCGGTGCCTTGATCTCGGTGGGGGCGGGCCGCGCGTTGGTGCGGCCGAGCCGGTTGGTGACGAAGCTCGCGAGCGCGGCCCGGCCGTCCTGCGGGCGTGACGGCTGGGTCATGGCAAGATCTCTTTGATGTCCGAGACGTTCTTCTCGACGAGTTCGTTGAACGGCGTCAACGACGCGGAGTCGAGATCGCCGACATGCTTCGAGGCGAGGGTCAGGGTCACGCCCGCAGCCTCGTCCACCGGTGTCGCCACCGCCTGGATCAGGGTGTCGGTCAACTCGTTGACGGTGAGCCCCGAGGAGATGCCGGCCGGCGGCGCGTCGAGGGCGAAGCGCTCCTGCAGGCTCGCCCCGAGTTCGACACCCATCAGCGAATCGAGACCGATCTCGGAGAGCTGGCGCACGCGGCTGATGTCGTCCTTCGGCAGGCGCAGGATGCGGGCGATGTCCTCGACGATGGCGTCGGAGACAGTCTTACGCACCGCGTCGATGTCCTGGCTCCGCAGCAGCGCGCCGATGTTGATCGCCGCCACCGTACCGGATTCGGCCTGCTGATCGCCGCCGAGGCTGGCGTAGCTCGGCGAGCGCAGGGTGGCGAGGCGCTCGCGCGCCTTACCCCAATGCATCGCGGCGATCGCGACCACGCCCTCGTCGCTCGCCGTGCCCTGGACCTCCAGCGACTCGGCCATCAGGTCGAGGCAGAGGCGGGCGTCCATCGGCGTGACACCGACACGGGAGGCGAGCGTCTCCATCACCGCCTTGTTGCGGGCGAGCACGCCGACATCGCCGATGGCACCCCAGGCGACCGCAAGCGCCGGCAGGCCGAGGCGGCGGCGCTGGCGAGCCAGCCCTTCCATGAAGCCGTTGGCGGCGACATACGAGCCCTGGCCGGGATTGCCGATGAAGGTCGTGGCCGAGGAGAACAGCACGAAGTAGTCGAGCTTGCGCCCGCGCGTCGCGGCATCGAGATGCCCCGCGCCGATCACCTTCGGCGCGATCACCGCATCCAGGGTCTCCGGCTCGATCGCCGAGATCAGGCCGTCCTGCAGCACCATGGCGCCGTGGATGACGCCCGCGAGCTTGCTGCCCGCCGTCTCGATGCCGTCGATCAGCTTCTCGACCGCCCGGCGGCTGGTGATGTCGCAGGCCTTGGTCTCGATGGTTACGCCGCGCGCGGCGAGCTCGGCGATGACCGCGCGGCCCTCCTCGTTCGGCTTGCCGGAGCGGCCGACGAGTACGATGCGCTTGGCGCCGCGGTCGGCCAGCCAGCGCGCCGCCTCGATGCCGCAGCCGCCGAGCCCCCCGGTGACGAGGTGGACGCCCTTCTCAGAAACCGTGAAGGGGTTACGCCGGACCCGCGCCACGGAGCCGGGCGCGGGCGGCGTGACGACGATCTTCCCGACATGCCCCGATTGCTGCATCAGCCGGAAGGCGTCGGAGGTCTCGTCGGCGGCAAACGGCTGATAGGGCAGCGGCCGCAGGCCCCCCTCGGCGAAGAGCGCCATCACCTCGCGGAACATCCGCGCGCCGTCCTCGCCCTGATGCTGGAGCACCTGATCGAGATCGACGCCGAAATAGGAGAGGTTCCGACGGAACGGCCGCAGTCCGATATGGGTGTTGGCGACGTAGTCGCGCTTGCCCAGTTCGACGAAGCGCCCGAACGGCCGCAGGCAGTTGAGCGAGCGCTCCATCATCTCGCCGAACAGCGAGTTGAGCACCACGTCGACGCCGTCGCCGGTGATGCGGCGGACATCGTCCACGAAGGCGAGCGAGCGCGAGTCGAGCACGTGCTCGGCGCCGAGCGCGGCGACCAGGGCCCGCTTCTCCCGCGAGCCGGCGGTGGCGATGACCCGCGCGCCCTTCCACTTGGCGATCTGCAGTGCGGCCAGTCCCACGCCGCCCGCGCCGCCATGGACCAGCAGCCACTCGCCCTTGCGCAGCCGGGCGCAGGTGCAGAGCGCGTAGTAGGCGGTGAGGAAGGCGACCGGCACGGTCGCGGCAGCGGCGGGATCGAGGCCCGCCGGCATCGGTGCCACGACCATCTCGGGCACCACGACATGGGTGGCAAAGCCCGACTGGGCGAAGGCGACAACGGAATCGCCGACCGCGAAATCGACCACGCCGGCGCCGATTGCGGTGACGCGGCCGGAGACTTCGAGACCGAGGCGCGGGCCGGCGAAGCCGTCCTCCAGGATCTCCTCCGGAAGCATCGAGAGCGCCCAGAGAACGTCGCGGAAATTGAGGCCGGTGGCCGCCACCGCAATCTCGACCTCGCCGGGGCCGGGGGCGGCGCGCTCGGCCGGGCCCCAGACCATCTCATTGAGGCCGCCGGTGTTGGAGCGCTCCAGCCGTGCGGCCGGAGCCGCCTCGCCGCCCGCCCGCGGGCCACGGCCGGGATGGAAGCGCACGACGCGGGTGGCGTCGGCGTCGAGCACGATCTCGGTCTCGTCGGTGCCCGACAGGATCAGGGCGCGCAGCCGCTCGGCGGCATCCTTCGAGGACAGGGCCGGGGCGAGGTCGATCCGGCGCACGTCGAGGTTGGCCGCCTCGTTGGCGAGCGTCCGGCTGAAGGCCCAGACACCGGCCTCGACGGCGGCGGCCTCGCCGCCCGCGTCGCGGGTGGCGCCGGGGGCGACCACCCAGAGGCGGGTCTGGCGGCTGCCGAGATGCTCGGCGCAGCGCTTGAGGCTGAGGCAGCGGTCGCGCAGCCGCTTCGCCGCCTCGCCCTCGCCGGCGAAGGCGCCGGCCAGGAACACCACTGTGTCGGGGGTCTCACGCTCGAGTTCGAGGAGCGATTGCTCGGAATCGAGGATGATCGAGACGTGGACGCCGCTCGCCACCAGCAGGGTGGCCAGGGACGAGGCGGTTTCGGCGCCGAACTCGTCGTCGGAGCCGACGACGAAGGCGAAGCTCTGGCCGTGGCCGAGGGCCGGACGGACCGGGGCCTCAGCCACCAGCAGCAGGTCGTCTCCGTTGGCGGAGGCGGCGCGGTCGGCGGAGACCCGCACGAGGCCCGAGGCGCTCAAGCTGCGCTGCCAGCCCGTCACGTCGTCGAGGCGCGAGACCGGCATGCCGGCGGCCGCCTCCTCGAACCAGTCCGGCGCGAGGCCGAAGACGAGATCGCGGAACAGCGAAGCGCCGGGCTCGACCGCGACCAGCAGGCCGCCGGAGGCGAGCGTCGCGGCGAGCTGACCCGGAAGGGCCTTGTCGGAGCGGTGCAGCACGTCGCTGGCTAGGACGAGGTCGAAGGACGCGGCCGGCAGGGCGTCGGCGGCTTCCGTCACCGCGACCGAGCCGGGCAGGCCGAGGCGGGCGCGC
>JAGTAM010000679.1 GCA_023422485.1 Pseudomonadota bacterium
TCGCGCCCCGTTCTAAAATCCCGGCGCCCCGAGGCGATGTCGTCTCACTTAAAAATACTCAGAGGCGCCACCGCCTCGGGGCTCCGCTCCCATCGAACCGACGGCAGAAAAGCCGGAGGGCAAAGCCGCTTGGCAGCCCTTCTCTCCGCTGAAACCCTCCCCATATATCGCTGTGAACAGAGCGTGCCGATCCACCGGGCGTTCCAACATAATCGACGCTTCCGCCGTGAGGCCGGTGCTTCGGGCCGACCCACGGGCGAGACAAGGAGAGTTGCATGAATATCGAGAAATACACCGAGCGGACGCGCGGCTTCATCCAGAGCGCGCAGACCGCGGCGCTGGGCAAGGGGCACCAGCAGTTCGCGCCGGTCCACCTGCTCAAGGTGCTGCTCGACGACGACCAGGGCATGGCGAATGGCCTCATCGAACGCGCCGGGGGTGATCCCAAGGCGGCGCGTGCCGGGGTGGAAGCGGCTCTCAACAAGATCCCGCGGGTGTCCGGCGATGCCGGCCAGCTCTATCTCGGGCGCGAACTCGCGCGGGTCTTCGACACGGCGGAATCCGCCGCCCAGAAGGCCGGCGATTCCTTTGTCACCGTCGAACGCCTGCTGCTGGCGCTGACCGTCGAGAAGGACACCGATGCCGGCAAGGTGCTGGCTTCTGCCGGCGTGACCCCGCAGGGCCTCAACAAGGCCATCGAGGAGATCCGCAAGGGCCGCACCGCCGACTCCGCCTCGGCCGAGAACGCCTATGACGCGCTCAAGAAATATGCCCGCGACCTCACCGCCGACGTGCGCGAGGGCAAGCTCGATCCCGTGATCGGGCGCGACGAGGAAATTCGCCGGGCGATCCAGGTCCTCAGCCGCCGTACCAAGAACAATCCGGTGCTGATCGGTGAGCCGGGCGTCGGCAAGACCGCCATCGCCGAAGGGCTCGCCATTCGCATCGTCAATGGCGACGTGCCGGAATCGCTCAAGAACAAGTCGCTCCTCGCCCTCGACATGGGGGCGCTGATTGCCGGTGCGAAGTACCGGGGCGAGTTCGAGGAACGCCTCAAGGGCGTGCTGAGCGAGGTGACCGCGGCCGAAGGCCAGATCATCCTGTTCATCGACGAGATGCACACGCTGGTGGGTGCCGGCAAGGCGGATGGGGCGATGGACGCCTCCAACCTGCTCAAGCCTGCCCTTGCCCGCGGTGAACTCCACTGCGTCGGCGCCACCACGCTCGACGAGTACCGCAAGCATGTCGAGAAGGACGCTGCGCTGGCCCGGCGTTTCCAGCCGGTCTTCGTGTCCGAGCCCACCGTCGCGGACACGGTCTCGATCCTGCGCGGCATCAAGGAAAAGTACGAGCAGCACCACGGCGTGCGCATCCAGGACTCGGCGCTCGTCGCGGCGGCGACGCTGTCGAACCGCTACATCACCGACCGCTTCCTGCCGGACAAGGCGATCGACCTCGTGGACGAGGCGGGCTCGCGCCTGCGCATGCAGGTCGATTCGAAGCCGGAGGAGCTCGACAACGTCGATCGTGAGATCGTGCGGCTGAAGATCGAGGGCGAGGCGCTGAAGAAGGAGACGGATTCCGCCTCCCGCGACCGGCTCCAGCGCCTGGAGAAGGAACTGGCCGACCTCGAGGAGCAGTCCGCCACCATCACCGCGCGCTGGAAGGCCGAGAAGGACAAGCTGGGTGCGGCCGCCGAGCTCAAGAAGAAGCTCGACGAGGCGCGCAATGAGCTGGCCGGGGCGCAGCGCCAGGGCCAGTATCAGCGCGCGGGCGAACTCGCCTACGGCGTGATCCCCGGCCTTGAGAAGCAACTCGCCGAGATCGAGGCGGCGGCCGAGAGCGCGGTCGCTCGTGACGGCATGGTCGAGGAGGCGGTGACGCCCGCCCATATCGCGGCGGTCGTCTCCCGCTGGACCGGCGTGCCGGTGGACAAGATGCTGGAGGGCGAGCGCGAGAAGCTGCTCGCGATGGAGGTGGCCCTGTCCAAGCGCGTCGTCGGCCAGCGCGAGGCGGTGGAGGCGGTCTCGACCGCGGTGCGCCGGGCGCGGGCCGGCCTGCAGGATCCGAACCGGCCGATCGGCTCGTTCATGTTCCTCGGTCCGACAGGCGTCGGCAAGACCGAGCTGCCCAAGGCGCTCGCCGGCTTCCTGTTCGACGACGACACGGCGTTGGTGCGCATCGACATGTCCGAGTACATGGAGAAGCACGCCGTCGCCCGCCTCATCGGCGCGCCTCCGGGCTATGTCGGCTACGAGGAGGGCGGTGCGCTGCCCGAGGCCGTACGGCGCCGGCCCTATCAGGTCGTGCTGTTCGACGAGGTCGAGAAGGCGCATCCGGACGTCTTCAACGTCTTGCTGCAAGTGCTGGACGACGGGCGCCTGACGGACGGGCAGGGGCGGACGGTCGATTTCCGCAACACTCTCCTCATCATGACCTCGAACCTGGGCGCCGAGTATCTGGTCAACCAGCCGGCCGGCCAGGACACCGACGCGGTGCGCGACGAGGTGATGGGCGTGGTGCGCGGTCACTTCCGGCCGGAGTTCCTGAATCGGGTGGACGAGATCATCCTGTTCCACCGCCTTGCGCGCTCCGAGATGGGGGCGATCGTCGACATCCAGCTCGGCCGCCTGGCCAAGCTCTTGGAGGATCGCAAGATCACCCTCGACGTGGACGAGGAGGCCCGCACCTGGCTCGCCGACAAGGGCTACGACCCCGCCTACGGGGCACGGCCGCTGAAGCGGGTGATCCAGAAGAACGTGCAGGACCCGCTCGCCGAAGCGATCCTCTCCGGTGTGATCCACGACGGCGAGACGGTGCCAGTGCGCGTCGGCCCGGCCGGGCTGATGATCGGCGATGTCGCCGCCGAGCGCCGGCCAGCGGGGGTGCTGCTGAACTGATGCGCCGCAAAGCGGCTACGTGAAATGCCCCGGCGCCGAGAGGTGCCGGGGCATTTCAGTTTGCAGCGACGCCGGCTCTTGCGCTGCACAAGAATACCCTTGACAACCACCGGATGACGGCGGAAACGCTCACCTACGCCATCGGCGACATCCACGGCTGCGCCGACCTGCTCGACCGCTTGCTGGAGCGCATCGAGGCCCATGCGGGGAAGCGCGCCAGAAAGCTGGTCTTCCTTGGCGACTACATTGATCGCGGGCCCGACAGCGCGCGGGTGATCGAGATCCTGCGCCGCCTGCACTGGCGCGAGCCGGACGACGTGGTCTGCCTGATGGGAAACCATGAGGAGATGCTGCTCAAAAGCCTGCGCGAGCCCGGGGCCCTCGATCACTGGGTCTACAATGGCGGGGCAGAGACGCTCGCCTCGTTCGGCGTCTCGGGGCCGGAAGAGCTCTCCGGCGAGGTGCTCGACTGGATCGAGGCCCTGCCGACCGTGCACGAGGACGCGCAGCGCTGGTACGTCCATGCCGGTTTCCGTCCCGAATCCGAGGTGCCGGATCCCGATCCGCACAACCGGCTCTGGATCCGCGAGCCGTTCCTGTCCGAGGATCACGATTTCGGCCGCCACGTCGTCCACGGGCACACGCCGCAGACCCGCGGTGGGC
>JAGTAM010000013.1 GCA_023422485.1 Pseudomonadota bacterium
GGAAGTCGGCAGGTTCGGACCGTGGGGGGGCGCCTACGCGGGCACGGGGCCGGGAAGCGCGAGGGTGCTGGGCGACAGCAGGCGCGTCAGGGGCGCGAGGAGGTCGGTCTGAGTGATGATGCCCAGAACGCGGCGCTCACCATCCACGACCACCACCGCGTGGGTGCGACCGTCGGTCAGCGAGGAAGCCAGCGCGACCACCGGCTCGTCCGGGCCTGTCGTTTGGGCCTCGGACATCACCTGCGCAATGCCCCGCTCGCCGTGCAGCGTCAGCTCGCGCAGGCCGAGCGTGCCGAGCAGCCGGCCGGCCGCGTCCACCACGGGCAAGGTCCGGATGTTGCGCGCGATCAGGAGCTCCCGCGCCCGCTCGGTGCTGCCACCCAGCTCGATGGTCACCACGTCACGCGACATGATCTCGGCGCAGGTGAGATCGCCCTGCGTGCGCACGAGCGCGTGGAGTTCGACTTGGCGGAGGAGCCGATCGAGGTCGGCGCGGTCGATGTCCAGCGTCTCGTGCAGCTCGACCAGCGCGGCATCGACGTCTTCCTGTCGGAAGCCGACACGCAGCGGCGCCGGCAGGTCCGCCGTTCCGTGCGTGTTGACCGGCGCTGCGACGGCAACGTGGGGATAGTTGCGGCGTGAGATCTTGTGGAAGGCGATGCCGAGCGCGACCAGAATGACCGAGTTCACGCAGACCGGGAACAGAGGAAACAAAAAGCCCGCGGAAGTGACGGCCGGGCCGCCGATCAACGCCGTCAATGCGGCCGCCCCCCCGGGCGGGTGAAGGGAACGAGTGAGCGACATCGCGGCGATAGCAAGCGATACCCCTACGCCGATGGCCACAACCGGGTCCGGGATGAAGCGGGCGGCGAGCACGCCCATGAAGGCCGAGATCGTGTTGCCGCCGATGATGGACCAGGGCTGAGCCAGCGGGCTCGCGGGCACCGCAAACAGCAACACCGCTGAGGCGCCCATCGGAGCGACGATGAGCGGGATGTCAGGCCCCTGGCCGAAGACAAAGCCGCAGATCAGGCCGGTCAGCGTGATGCCGACCAGCGCTCCGAGGCACGCGACCATACGTTCCCGCAGGGTCGCGCCCGCTAGGATGGGCCTGAACAGCCGAAATCCGGACGGCTTACCGGTTTGGCGTTCGGGGATGGCAGTCTTGGACATCCTCGTGGGTCCCTCGCTTGCCGGCTCCGCCCGAGATGCCCGTCCGACGGGCAAAGGCTCGGAAGATCGGCGCGGCGCCCTGGTATACCAGATACCGGTTTACCGGCCGCATCCGAAATTGCAACGCGCTGAGGCATGTTGCCCGCATTCGAGGCAGGGCTGACCTGGCATGCGATGATCGGAGCTTGAGAGACTGAACCGATCCGGGTTTCCCGGAGCGGTTTAACATCGCCTTCGCCATGGGCGTCGTGTCCGGATTGGTCATATCCCGACAATCCGGCGCGAACTGGTCGATCTACGCCGACAAGACGGGACCCGTGCTGGGCCCGCTGATGGCCGACGCGGTGCTCTCGGCCTTCTTCCTTGAGGCGGGTTTCCTCGGGGTGATGCTGTTCGGGATGAGCAGAATCGGCCCGCGCCTGCACTTCCTCGCCACCCTGATGGTGGCCATCGGGACCGGAAAGGAACCGTACGTCTGCATCAAACGAAGAACGGCGGACGGTTTCACCAACTCCGAGAGCGATCGATGTGATCCTCCCTGCGGGGCGATTGACGCGCTGCACCGCCCCAGGGACCCTGGAGCGGTGCATCACTCGGTGACGGCGGCCTGATGGACCGCCCCTCTGCGTCTCAGGCGATATGCATCAAGGTCTCGAACTCACCCAGGACCGGTGAGAGCGGGGCGAGAGACTGATCGCTCGTCTCCTGGTCCAGGGAATGCGACGGATGGCTGACCGGGTCAGGCGTCGCCGGCATGGCGAATCGCACCCCGAAGTTGAAATGCGTCGGCGTCGGCGTGCTGAACAGCGCCTTGGGGACAGTGATGCCGCTTGGCGCGTCCGTGAACACCGTCGATCCAAGTCCCGGTTCGCCCGCAACAGGCAGGTGTGGATCCGCGGTACCACCACCCGCCTGCGAGACCGCTCCGGGGCCATACAGCTCGGACATCGCCGAGGTCATCATCGCGTATACGTCGTTGGGGATGGCACTGTCGGGAAACCAGACGAATTTCTCGACCGCGCCGCTCTGCATCAGGCTGAAGTCTGTGCTGTCCGATGCGGGCTCGCCGAGGCCGGTCTCCGAACTTGCCGTCAGCGCGGACAGAGCGTTCGGGCCGGGCTCGCGCAGGTCGAGGGTGAAGGAGCGCAGATCCAGCACGTAGGGTGAGCCGGCCTGAGGCGTGCCGTTGAAGGTCAGCCGCAGGGTCTGCATGCCCTCCGCCAGAGTGATCCCGATCGGAGCCGAGGCCTGGAACGGTGCCGCGTCGAAGCTGGTGCCGCCATCCTGAAGCGACGCCGTGCCGAGCGCCGCCCCGCCGTTGAGCGAGACCGCGATGCTGGCGTTGGCCAGCG
>JAGTAM010000033.1 GCA_023422485.1 Pseudomonadota bacterium
GTGCCGGTCGAACTCGAACTGCTCAATCACAAGAAGAGCGGCGAGGTATTCTGGAACCGCCTGCTGATCTCGCCGGTCTTCAACGACGAGGGGCAGCTCACCTACTTCTTCGCCTCGCAGTTCGACGTGACCCTGGAGCGCGACCGCATGGTCCGGCTCCAGCGGGACCGCGACGCCCTGGAACAGGAGGTCGAGCGCCGCAACGACGACCTTACCCGCAGCGAGCATCGCCTCGAATTCATGCTGGCTGCCGGCCGTCTCGGCGCCTGGACCCTCGATCTCACCGAGCGCCGGCTCGTCGCCTCGGACCTGTGCAAGCTGAATTTCGGCCGTCCGCTCGGCGAGCCCTTCACCTACGACGACCTCGTCGAGGCCGTGGTGCCGGAGGATCGCGAGCGGATGCAGTCGGCGATGAAGGCCGCCATCGACCGCCGCAGCGATTACGATGTCGAGCACCGCGTCTCGGCGCCTTGCGGCGAGGTCCGCTGGGTGCAGTTGCGCGGCCGGGCCTATTACCGGGCCGACGGAGCGCCGCTCTCCATGGCCGGCATCTCGCTCGACGTGACCGAGCGCAAGCGGGCCGACGAGCAGCGCGCCCTGCTCGCCGCCGAGATGAAGCACCGGGTGAAGAATTCCATCGCCACGGTCCAGTCCATCGCCCACCAGACCCTGCGCAACGCCGCCTCGCTCGACGATGCCCGCAGGACGCTCGACGCGCGCCTCAATTCGCTCGCCGCCGCCCACGACATCCTGACCTCGGAGGCCACCGCCGGCGTGACCCTGGCCGAGGCGGTCGAGAGCGCCCTGCAGCCGTTCCGCGTCAGCCAGCGCAACCGCATCCGGGTCGGCGGACCGGAGGTGCGCCTCACCTCGCGCCTGACGCTGGCCGTGGTGATGGCCCTGCACGAACTCGCCACCAACGCGGTGAAATACGGCGGCCTCTCGAACGAGACCGGCCGGGTGATCCTCAACTGGGAGGTCGAGGGACCGGTGCCCAAGCGCCTGTCGCTGCGCTGGGAGGAGCTCGACGGTCCGCCCGTAGAGAAGCCGTCTCGCGTCGGCTTCGGCACACGGATGATCGAGCGGGTGCTGGCCGCCGAGTTCGGCGGCGAGGCCAAGATCGACTACCGCACCCACGGCCTCGTCCTCACCCTCGAGGCGCCGCTGCCGGAGCGCGAGGGCGGCTGACGGCTTTTCGAAGCCGCCCGCGGCAGACCGCGCGCGCCATCGCCTTCTCTCCTCTGGATTTTTCCGCGGGATGCCGCGTGCTTGGAGGGAACGGCCAAGCCTGATCCGGGGTTGAACCGCGTCTCACCCAAGGAACGCGCTCGAATCGCGCGTGCCCGACCCCGCGAGCCATGCCGTCCTCCCCTCAGATCCCGCCCCGCCTGCCTGCGGAGGGCACGGCCTCCGTGCTCTGGACCCTGATGATGGGGGCGGCTCTGGTCGCGCTCGCGGCCGCGCCCCGGCGCCGGCCCGACGACGCGCCGCCGGAGCCTCCCGAGGCGAAGGAGTCCAACGGCGGCGCCCATTCCCACGAAGGCCGCTCGGCCCGATGGGTGGCGGCGACGCAGGCCGACCGAGGACGCGCCGCCGACCATCCCGGCGAGATCCCGTCCCCCGGCTGGTGGGACATCGCCACGCGGGTCTACCTGGAGTTCAACAAGGACCGGGTGCTCTCAGTCGCGGCGGGCGTGACCTTCTACACCCTGCTCTCGCTGTTCCCGGCCATCGCCGCGCTCGTGACCTGCTACGGGCTCGTGGCCGACGTGAACACCATCAACGTCCACCTGGCCACCCTGCACGGCGTGCTGCCGGAGAGCGCGATCGACATCATCGGGGAGCAGGTCAAGCGCATCGCCGCGAAAGGCGGCGGCGCATTGGGCTTCACCTTCTTCACCAGCCTGACGCTGTCGCTGTGGAGCGCCAACGCCGCCATGAAGGCGATGTTCGATGCGCTCAACGTCGTCTACGAGGAGGAGGAGAAGCGCAACTTCTTCTGGCTCAACGTCCGCTCGCTGACCTTCACCGTGGGTGCGCTGCTGTTCATCATCCTGGCGCTGATGTCGATCGTCGTGCTGCCGGTGGTGTTCAACTTCCTCGGCCTCGGCGACGGGGCCCGACTCATCGCCATGGCGCGCTGGCCGGTGCTGCTCCTCGTCCTGCTCGGCGGGCTTGCCGTGCTCTACCGCTACGGCCCGAGCCGCGAGCGGGCGCGCTGGCGCTGGGTCGGCGCCGGTAGCATAGTGGCCGGCCTGCTCTGGCTCATCGCCTCGATCCTGTTCTCTTGGTACGTCGCCAATTTCGGCAATTACAACGAAACCTACGGCTCGCTCGGCGCCGTGATCGGCTTCATGACCTGGATCTGGATCTCAGCCACGATCGTGCTGCTCGGCGGCGAGATCAATGCCGAGATCGAGCACCAGACCGCCCGCGACTCGACGACCAGCCCGCAGAAGCCCCTGGGGCAGCGGGGCGCGCGCATGGCCGACACGGTCGGCGCGGCGGCCTGAGCCGCGGACAAGGCATCACCGGTGCATCATCCGATCTTGCGCGCGCGGGTCGCACTCGTGACAAGCAGCGACCGGCACCATTTTGCCGAATGAGAAACGAACCGAGGAACGCGACCATGGCCGGATCCGATCTGATCGGGACTGATCCCGAGATCCGCACCGAGGCGGAGTGGCGCGCGGCGCTGACGCCTGAACAATATCACGTGCTGCGCGAGCACGGCACCGAGCGGGCCGGCACGAGCGGCCTCAACGCCGAGAAGCGCCCCGGCACCTTCTCCTGCGCCGGATGCGGTGCCCCTCTGTTCGAGAGCGGCACCAAGTACGAGTCGGGCAGCGGCTGGCCGAGCTTCTTCGCGCCGCTCGAGGGCGCGGTCGAGACGCGGGTCGACCGCAGCCACTGGATGACCCGCACCGAGGTGCATTGCGCCCGCTGCAAGGGCCATCTCGGCCACGTCTTCGAGGATGGCCCGGCCCCGACGGGCCTGCGCTATTGCATGAACGGCGTCGCTCTCGGCTTCGAGCCGGAGGGTTGAGCCGGTCGGAATCCATGGGCTTTGTTCCATGAATTCCACGCCTTTTCCGCCTCCAGGCTTGCCGCGTGGTTGTTTCGGGCCCAACACTTCGCCATGAAGGTCCGTGTGAAAAAGAGGTTAACGCCCCGGTCTTCGCGGGCCGCCTGCGGCCGAGCCGGCGGGCGGCTGCCGATCCTCACCCGGATCGGCGCCCCGAAGACCGAGCGTCCGGGCTGGTCCCGGACCGGTGCATGCCGACCCGCGGAGGGAAGTGAATGAGTGTCGTTCGCCGGTTTCTCGTGGCGCCCTCTCTGGTCCGCCTCCTGCGGAAGGAGCGGGGCGGGTCCCGTGTCACGGAAGGCTACTTCGCGCCGCAGGCCGGGCGCACGTCGTTCGTGCGCCTGCAGGGCACCAAGTGCTTCCTCGTGCTGATGACCGGCGCCGAGGGCGCGATGGCCGAGGAGCGCACCGAGGTGCCGCG
>JAGTAM010000077.1 GCA_023422485.1 Pseudomonadota bacterium
GGGCGCGATCGTGCAGGATCGCGCCCGCCCTTTTCGTTGGCGCGCATTCTTCTGCAGCGAACCCCGCTCCGCCGCGACGTGGAGCCGACAAAAGAATCGGCGAAGCACCACATCGGCGCACGTCAAGAATGTTTCTCGCGCCCAGGCTTGGTTATCATCCTCTTAAGCGATCGGCTTCGGAGGCGGCATGGCGGTATCGGCGAACAGGAAGCGTTCTCGGATTCGCAGTCTCTGGCCGAGCTGGAAGCCGGGCGCGCCCTCCGCCGTCCCGTCGCCGCTGGACCGGCGAACGGTCGAGCTGCTTCCCATCGAGACCGAGACGCGCCCGCCGCGCAGCTTCACCGCCAACGAGCTCATCGCCATGGCCCGCGCCGCCCGCGCCCGCCGTCTCGATCCGTAAGGGAAGGGCGTCAGTTCCGGCGCGGTTCGGTGACGGTGAAGAGGGCCGTGAAATCCGGGTTCTCGACGACCCGGTCCTGATCCGCGAGTTGATAGAGACCCGGCTCCCCCACCTCGATCGCGTCGAGCAGGGGTGCGACCGTGAAGGGCTCGCCCTCGTCAACGGTCCGGATGACGATGCCGGTTCGGACATCCACGGTCTCGACGATCCCGAAAACCTGACGCCGACCGAGCAAGGCGCCCTCGGAGTCGACATAGGTCAGGCCGACGAGGAGGCTTGATCCGATCAGATCGTCGGCGAGATCCTGATCCCAGTCCTCGTCGCGCTCCTCGCCATCAATGGAGTCCATCACTCCCAGCCGCGCTCGAATCCTCGCCTCATTCACGGCGATGCCGTCGATGATCGCGCGCTCCTCGGCTGTCGGCAAGGATTATTGAACCAGCGCCAGACGACCACGCGCCTCGGAGGTTCCGGTGCGGATCGGCGGTTCGCTGTGGCCGGCGAAGAAGTCCTCGACCATCTCGCGCAGGATCTCGGCGAGATCGCCGCCGCGATCGGCCTCGACATGCACGTCGTTGCCGACCGAGCGGCCCAGCGTCGGCGCGGCATTGCTGGCCAGGGCGAGGAGCCGCTCGTTGTACTCCGCCCCGAGACCGGTCACCGCGATGAAGTTGCGCCCACCCAGCACGGGACCGTACTTCACGGTAATCCGATGCTCCTGATCGGCGCCGTTGTGCAGCGTAGCCGTGAAGCCGACGAAGTCGTCGCGGTCCACCTCGGGCGCGGGACAATCGATGCGGCCGTGCTCGATCCCGTCCTCCTCAAGCACCTCGGCCATCAGATGCAGCGCCTCGGTGATCGGAGCCAGCGCCCGGGTGCCGTCCTGCAGGAGCTTGGCGCGGATGCGATGCTTCTGCGCGTCGGCCGCACGCAAGCGTGCCCGGAAACGATTCTTGATGTCGAAGGGGTTCGTCATGGATGGGTCCCCGCTCGAATGTTCGGTGCCCGTTTGATCGACTCGGAAGTTAGGAAGACAACCAGTAAGCGTCAAGCTGATGCACAGTATTCGTGCCTGCTTCGGCACTAAGCTCTTGCATCATTAAACGCCGTGTGCATTTTTTGAGCAGATTAGGGTTGCGCCGTACTTGCTGCGTCGCACCCTTCCGCCGGGTTCCGACACCGGTCGCCGCGTTCGCCGACCACCGCATTGCACTCGCCCGCGGAAAGCGCGTATCCGACAAACCGACTGTCTCCGCAGTCGTTCCCCGCTTCGGGCGGCCGACCGCCGGAGAGGACGAGCGGGGAGCGACCGACCGTGGCCAAAGCCATCGCGAGCATGACGGGCTTCGCCCGGTCCGCCGGCACGACCGGTGCGGTGCAGTGGCTGTGGGAGATCCGCACCGTGAACGGGCGTGGGCTCGATATCCGCGTGCGGGTGCCGAACGGCTTCGATGCGGCGGGGGAGGCGGCCCGCGCGGCCCTGTCCAAGGCGCTCGCCCGCGGCCAGTGCCAGCTCAACCTGACGCTCACGCGGCCCGAAGCGTCTGCCCGGGTGCGCATCGACGAAAGTTTGCTGGCGAGCCTCGCCGCCGCGGTCGCCCGCGTGCCGCGCCCGGCCGGCGTCGGCCCGGCGACGCTCGACGGGCTGCTCGGCGTGCGCGGCGTCGTGGAGACGGAGAGCGAGGCCGGGGCCGATCCGGAGACGCTGAACCGGGACCTCGTCGCCGGCATCGACGGCCTCGTTGCCGACCTCGTCACCGCCCGCCGGGCGGAAGGAGCGCGGCTGCAGGCGATCGTCAGCGGCCAGATCGAGGACATCGCCCGCCTGACCCAGGCCGCGCAGGACTGTCCCGCCCGCCGGCCCGAGGCGGTGCGCGCCCGGCTCGCGGAGTCGGTGGCCGCGCTCGTCGGCGCCGGGGGGCTCGCCCCCGACCGCCTGCATCAGGAGGCGGTGCTGCTCGCCGCCAAGGCGGATGTGCGCGAGGAGCTCGACCGCCTGCGGGCTCACCTCGACGCGGTGGGCGAGTTGCTGATTGAGGGCGGCGCGATCGGGCGGCGGCTCGATTTCCTGGCCCAGGAACTCGGCCGCGAGGCGAATACGCTGTGCGCCAAGGCCGGCGACATCACCCTGTCGCGGATCGGACTCGACTTGAAGGCCGTGGTGGAGCAATTCCGCGAGCAGGTGCAGAACGTCGAGTGAGGACGCCGAACGTGGGCAGCGGAGTGAACGGCCGATGACGCAGGACGCCACGCAAGGCAGGCCGGACATCGCCCGGCGCGGGCTGATCCTGATCCTGTCCTCGCCCTCGGGCGCGGGCAAGACCACGCTGACCCGCGCCATCGCCCAGGACGGCGGCTGGGGCCTCGACCTGTCGATCTCGGTGACGACGCGGGCGCGCCGCCCCTCGGAGATCGACGGGCGCCACTACCGCTTCATCGACCGCGAGGCCTTCGAGGATCTGCGCACCCGCGACGACCTGCTCGAATGGGCCGAGGTCCACGGCAATTTCTACGGCACGCCGCGCCGCCCGGTGGAGAAGACGCTGGCCCAAGGCCGGGACATGATCTTCGACATCGACTACCAGGGCACCCGCCAGGTCCGGCAGCGCCTGCAGGACGACGTGGTGACGGTGTTCATCCTGCCGCCGAGTTTCTCGGAGTTGCGCAACCGCCTGGAGCGCCGAGCGGAGGATTCGCCCGAGACCATCGAGCGGCGGCAGGCGAACGCCCGCAACGAGATGCAGCGCTGGAGCGAGTACGACTACGTCATCGTCAACGACGACCTCGACGAGTCGTTTCGCGCGCTCCAAGCGATCTTGACCGCCGAGCGCCTCAAGCGCACCCGCCGCACCGGCCTGCCGGGCTTCGTCGACGGGCTGTTGGCGGAGGCCGAGCGGGGCTGAACCAATCTCTCCTCCCCACAAGGGGAGGGGATTCCGGGCCTCACTCCGCCGCCGTGCGCGACCGGTCCGAAAGCGAGTCCTCCACCTGCGCCGCGTGCAGGCGGCGGTAATAGCCGTCGCTCGCCAGCAGCGCGTCGTGGCGGCCCTGCTCGGCGATGCCGTTCTCGGCCACCACCACGATGCGGTCGGCGTGGCGGATCGTGGCGAGGCGATGGGCGATCACCAGCGTCGTGCGCCCCTCCGCCAACTCGAACAGCGAGGCCTGGATCTCGCGCTCGGTCTGCGTGTCGAGCGCCGAGGTCGCCTCGTCGAGGATCAGGATCGGCGGGTTCTTGAGGAAGGCGCGGGCAATCGCCAGCCGCTGCTTCTGTCCGCCCGAGAGCTTCACCCCGCGCTCGCCGATCACCGTGTCGAGTCCCTCGGGGAGCGATGCGATCAGCCCGTCGAGCCGGGCGCGGGCGGCGGCGTCCATGATCTCGGCCTCGCTCGCATCGAGGCGGCCATAGGCGATGTTCTCGCGGATCGTGCCGGCGAACAGGAACACGTCCTGCTGCACGATCCCGATTTGCCCGCGCAGCGAGGCCAGCGTCAGGTCGCGGATGTCGTGGCCGTCGATGGTGATGCGCCCGGCTTCCGGCTCGTAGAAGCGCGGGATCAGCGAGAGGAGCGTCGTCTTGCCGGCCCCCGCGGGGCCGACGAAGGCCACCGTCTCGCCCGCGCGGATCGTCAGATCGACGCCGTCGAGCACCGGGCGGTCCGGGCTGTAGCCGAAGCGCACGCCCTCAAACCGGATCTCGCCCCTGAGCGGCGGGGCGGGAATCGCGCCCGGCCGGTCGGCGATGTCGGGCTCGGTCGCGAGCAGTTCCTGATAGCGGCGGAAGCCGGCGATCCCCTTCGGATAGGTCTCGATCACCGCGCCGATCTTCTCGAGCGGCCGGTAGAACACGCCCACCAGCAGCAGGAAGCCGACGAAGCCGCCGGCGCTGAGGTCGCCGCGCACCACGAAGGCGGCGCCGCCCAAGAGCACGACGATCTGCACAAGGCGAAGGCCCAGGTAGTTGATCGAGAGGGCACCGGCCATGAGGCGGTAGGCTTCGAGCTTGGTGGTGCGGTATTTCAGGTTGTCGGAGGCGAACAGCGCCCGCTCGTGCGCCTCGTTGGCGAAGGCCTTCACCACGCGGATGCCGCCGACATTCTCCTCGATGCGGGCGTTGAAGGCGCCGACGCGGCCGTACTGCGCCTGCCAGTTGCGGGTCATGCGCCCGCCGTAGCGGATGACGACGAAGGCGATCAGAGGCAGGATGGCCAGCGTCATCAGCGCCAGCGGCGGGTGGACGAGGAACATCAGCACGAAGGCGCCCACCAGCGTCATCAGCGCGATGAACACGTCCTCGGGGCCGTGATGGGCGACCTCGCCGATCTCCTCCAGATCCTTGGTGACGCGGGCCACCAGATGGCCGGTCTTCTGACCGTCGAAGAAGCGGAAGGAGAGCTTCTGCAGGTGATCGAAGGCGCGCGCCCGCATCTCCGTCTCGATGTTGATCCCGAGCAGGTGCCCCCAATAGGTGACGACCACCATCAGGCCGGCATTGGCGACGTAGAGCAGCGTCAATCCGGCCGCGGCGAGGAGGATCAGGCCCCAATCCTGCTGCGGCAGCAGCCGGTCGACGAAGGCTTTGACCGCGAGCGGGAAGCCGAGTTCGAGCAGGCCGGAGAGCACGGCGCAGCCGAAGTCTACCAGGAACAGCGTCCGGTGCGGCCGGTAATAGGCGAGGAAAGCCTTCAGCATGGCGCGGCTGTGACGGGTGTTTCGGCCCGGAAGAGGGCAACTCCCTGGCGCATAGGCGAGGGCGCGCCGCAGCGCCAGCACCTGCAACGCGGGGCGGCCCTTCACGAACCCGCGCGGTCGGCGATCAGCGTGCGCGCGATGGCGCCGCGCAGGAGCAGCACGGCGAGGCCGTAGAACGGCACCGCGAGGGCGAAGTAGGCGGGCCAGCCGACCGCGCCCGCGAGTGCCGGCGCCCCGACCCGCAGCGGCATGGCGGCGAAGAAGGCGGCGCCGAACAGGAGCGCGTAGTCGGTGGCGGGCTGCGGTCCTTGAGCCCAGCGATAGATCATGTTGAACACCGGCACGCCGAGGCCGCCGCCGCAGAGAATGCCGAGGATCGAAGCGGCGAGGCCGAGTCCGGGCGCGGCGGTCGCGCTCGCCCACAGCATGAGCAGCCCGGAGGCCGCGACGCCGAGGGCGGAGACGGTGATGAGCGGCAGCGTGCCGATGCGCCGCACGAGATAGCCGGAGACCAGTGCCATGACGAGGTTGATGCCCGAGGCGAGCCCGCCGGTGACGAGCCCGACCTCCGAGAGCGGCACGCCGAGATCGAGCAGGGCGAGGTTGTTCGACCCGGTGAGCGCGAACATCGCCGCGAAGTAGAGGCCGAGCACCAGCACGCGCCCGCCGAGCAGGCGCAGGCGGCCCAGCGCAAGAGCACTCCGCCGCGCCTCCGCCGAGACCCGCCGCAGGGCCCCTTCGGGATAGCGCAGCATCGGCAGCAGGCACAGCCCGTTCAGGATCGCCACCACGAGCACCGCGTTCTGCCAGCCGAGCCGGTCGTACTCGGCGATCAGCACCCCGGCGCCGAAGAGGCCGCCGAGCGAGGCGCCGCAGAGTTTCGCCGACGCAACGTAGGGCCGCCGCTCCGGACCGACCGTCTCGACCACGAGGGCTTCGAGTGCGATGTCCATCGTGGCGACGCAGAAGCAGGTCGCGAGCGCGAGCCCGAACAGGGTCGGCAGCGGCCAAGCTTCGCCCCAGCTCAGGACCAGGAGCAGGGCGATGGCCGCCCCCTGCATCAACACGATCCAGCCGAGCCGGTGCGGCAGGCGCGGCAGGCGGATGCGGTCCACGAGCACGGCCCAGAGAAAGGTGAGCCCGACCGGCAGGTTGATGAGCTGGAGAAAGCCGACCTCGGCGAGATCGATGCCGCGGGCCCGCAGGATCAGCGGCGCACCGCTGACGAGGAAGCCGAGCGTGGTGCCGAAGGTGATGTAGAGGCAGAAGAACGGCGTGAGCTGCGCCGCCCAGCCGGGCGTCTCCCGCCCGGGCGCGGGCATCGTCTCCCGCGCGGGCTCCGGGCCGCTCACGCGCTCGAAGCCTCCTTCGAAAGGGGGCAACGACCCTGTCCCGCGCCGTTCGTCATCCTCGATCCTTCGCAGCGTGATGCCGGTCTCCCGTTCCATAGGCTAGCCGGCGCAGTCTGGCTCATCTTTTCCGGATCGAGCGGCACTCGGCCTGCCCGAGCCTATGCGGGGCTGCTCGCAACCGGTTTGACCTAAAAAATCTGCTGCCTGACCGCTGAGGATCGCCTCCGAGTTTTTCGGCTGGCTTTTGGGCCTGGAAATCAATGCGCCGGTCTGGCGTCAAGGCCATCCTGATTCAAGCCTGCCGGGTCGCGTGCCCCTGTGGTGATCGCTTGCGCGAATGCACGTTCGCGCGCTTGGCAGGTCAGCGTCGAGCGTGCGGCGCGATCCGGCGGATTGGACTGCACGGAGCCTCGAGCTATGGATGAACTCGTCCTTCGCATCGTCATCTTCGCAATCGTCGGCTTAGCTTCCGGCTTCATGTCCGGATTATTCGGCATCGGCGGCAGCACCGTGCGCCTGCCCATCTTCATTTATCTGTTTCCCTGGGTCGGCATTGGACAGTCGGTGCTGATGCATGTGGCATCGGCAACATCCATGGCGCTCGTCATACCCAGTGCCGTCACTGCGACCCGCGAGCAATATGCTCTCGGGAACCTCGATGTCGCATTCTACAAGACTTGGGTGGCCGGCCTCGTCATCGGCGTTGCTTTAGGGGCGCTCTTGCTTCCCCATGGATCAACCGAAATCCTGCAGGGCCTATTCGCGGCATATATTATCTTGGTTGGCCTCTACATCGCTTTCGGCCGCGGGCGCTTTGCGTCCAAAGGCGAGCCACCGTCGGGCGGCAAGAGGATCGGCATCGCTTCGTTCGTCGGGCTCGTCGCGGCTTTGACCGGAACAAGTGGCGGCACACTGACGACGCCGCTCCTGAGCACCTGTGGGCTCACTCTCGAAAAGGCGATCGCGATCGCCTCCGCCACCGGGCTGGTGACCGGAAGCATCGCGACGATCGGAGGTATCATCAGCGGATGGCATGCCCAGGATCTGCCCGCCTATTCGCTCGGCTACGTGGACGTCGTGATCTTCGTCGTGATGAAGCCGACCGTGATGATCGGCGCGCCCTTGGGCGTATGCGTCGGCGAGAGGTTTAGCGAGACGACGCTGCAGCGGACCTACGCAGCGCTGCTCATACTGGTCGGCTTGGATCTGCTGCGGCGGCTGGCTTTCTGACCCTCAAGAGAGCGCTTCGTGTTGGTGGCCACGGATCGCTGGTAGGCCAGATCCGGGAAGGTCACGGGCACGGGCGGGCGGTCGCCGGGCGATGAGGGCGGCCGGGCACGGTTGTCGATGTGCAGCCAAAGGCCAATGACGGCCTGCGCCTCCCTCAGCGAGACCTCGGCGAGTAGAAGGTCTCCTGCCTCAACCACGCATCGCGCAGCTTGCCGTCGAGGCTCTCGCAGTCCCCGTTCTTCCATGGCGGGGATGTGTTGGATCCGTGGCCCGGTTTTTCGCGATCCACCCGCAACGGCCCTTCACGCGTCCGAGTGGGTCAGGTTCCGTTCCGAGCCGATGGCCCGAAGCGCTCACGGCCCTTTGCCGCGACCGCCAGCATCCCGCTGCGAGCGTCCCCGGTCGTCGCTCCTCCTCGGGGGCGTCGAGTGGGCGTCCCCGGCCTACGCTCAGCCCTCGGTGGACAGGCGGTCATCCGCCTCGGCCTCGTCGAGGAAGGCCGCACAGCCCAGCGGCATCGCCGCGCAGCGGATCAGGCGGCGCGCCGTGCCGGGCCGCAGGCGCCGATGCAGTGTCCAGGTCTCGTCCGCCATGGTGGGCGAAAGCGTCTCGCCGAAGCGTCGGACGAGCAGCGCCTTCAGCACCGGCCAGGGATGATCGAGCCCGCGCAGGATCGCGGCGAGCGTCGCCAGTGCGGGCGCGTCGAAGGCGGCGACAGTGGCGGGGAGCGGGAGGCCGGTGGCATGGGCGATGGCGGCGAGCCCGTCCTCGATCCGGTTCAGGGTGATCCAGCGTTCGAGCTGGGACGCGTTCGGACCGCGATGCGAGTTGATGAACCGAGAGCCGATGACATCGAGCGAGGCGCGAAATCGCGCGACGCGGTCCTCCGCGACCGGACGGGCCAAGGTTTCCGTTGCCTGGGCCAGCAGACGAGTGGTCCCGTCGTCGCCGAGATCAGCCTCCAGCGCGTCGGTCGCCCGTTGCCGCGTCAGCTTGAGAAGCGTCGGCCGGTGCGGGGGCGGCAGGTCCGGCCGGAGCACGAGGCGAAGCGTGACCGCCTCTGCCCGCTCGGAATGGGCGATCAGGCCGGCGAAGCCGGCCTCGGAGAAGTGGGCACGCGGATTGTCGAGCAGCCGCACGGCGACGCGGCCGTCGCCGTGGCGCACCAGCCGATCCGTCAGGGGCGGGGGCAGGCCCGGGCGTGAGGCGATGGCGCGGCGATGCCCGTCGCCGCCCGAGACCGTGACCTCGGCCAGGAAGTCGTCGCCGAGGCAGGAGCAGCCCGCGAGGAGCGGTGCGGCGACTGCGACCGAGGCATCACGGGCGAGCGCCTGGGAGGTGCGCGGCGGCCCGAGCCGCAACGGGGCGAGCCGCTCGGCGAAGGCCCGGCGCGCCGCCGTATCGATCTGGCCGCACAGGGTCACGAGCAGCGCGTCGAAGGCCGGCTTGTCCGGCGGCGGGAGACGCGACCAGCGTTTGGTCAGCAGCACCGCCGATTGCAGGACGAGCGTCGACTGGAGCGCCGTGTCCCCGCTGCGCAAGGCCTCTTCAATGTGCCGGACGAGGTCATTGAGGCGCGCGCGCGAATAAGGGTGCTGTGGACCGGGGCGGTCGCCCGGCGTCTGGTCCTGCATCGCTCTGGGCTGGAAAACGGGGTTCAAGGCTTGCGGGTCGGCGCTTTCGAGCAGGCCGATGCCGGTTCGGAGGGCGCGCTAGACAGCCTGCCCCACGGCCGGCTCGGCGTCGAGCCGGTGTTCGCGCCGGAGCGCGTTGATGAGGTAGGGGTGCCACAGGCCGAAGCTCTCGTGCACAGCCCTGTCGATGTCGAAGAACTGGAACGGTTTGGGCAGGAAGCCGGAGGCGCCGAAGGTGGTGAGCTGGCGCTGGACGCCCTCCTCGATCCGCGGTCCCGTCATCAGGATGCGGGCCTCGGGATGGCGGTCGTTGATGCGGCAGGCGACTTCGAGGGCAGGATAATCGGGCAGGCTCATCTCGATGATGGCGAGATCGAGCGGCCCTGCTTCCGCGAGTCGGACCGCGTCCCGCCCACCCGCGGCCACCCGGATGCGGAACGAGAAATGGCTCTGCCCGAGGAGTTTGCGCACGAGTGTGCGCGTCGCTTGGCCCGGATCGACGACGAGGCAGTCGAGGGAGCGCGACAGGATCCGGTGGGCGGCCAGCAGGCGGCCGATATGGATGTCCCCCAGCGGCTTGAGGATCACGTCGTAGGCGCCGACGCGGCGGGCCGTGGCGGGCCAGCGGGGGGCGAGCATGTCGGTGACGAGGACGACGAGGCCGCGCGGGTTGTCCGCCTCGCGCCAGCGCCGGATGTCGGCGCCGTTGGTCTGCGGCAGCAGCACGTCGACGAACAGCAGATCGATGGGGGAGGTGGCGAGCGCATGGTTCAGCGCGCTTCCATCGGCCGCCTCGACGATCCTCGCACCCGGATCGAGCCGGCCCACCGCCTCGGCGAGGGCGAGCCGGGTCTCCTCGTCCGGGTCGGCGATCAGGAGGGTGGGCGATGCGGTCACCGGCGGGTCCCATGGTCGGCCTGCGGGCATCCGCCGCCCTCTTCCGATACGGCGGATGGCTGCGGTGCGATCGGCCGAGCGTTTCAGCGCATCACATACACCTGCGTGCCGACGGAGACACGCCCGAACAGGTCGGCGATGTCCTGATTGTACATGCGAATACAGCCGTAGGAGGCGAAGGTGCCGATCGAGCGCGGGCGGTTGGTGCCGTGGATCGCGTACTCGCCGCCCCGAAGGGTCATCGCCGCGACGCCCATCGGATTGCTCGGCGAGCCGCCGCGGATGAGGTTGGGCAGGCGCGGGTTGTCGCGCTTCACCTCGGCTGGGGGCGACCAGTCGGGCTGGTAGTACTTGCCGTCGATCTGGGTGGCGCCGCTCCACTGCTTGCCCGGCTTGCCGACCGCGACGGGGTAGCGGATCGCCGTGCCGTCGCCGTTGACGAGATAGAGCCGGCGCTCGTTGGTGCGCACCACGATCGTGCCCGGCCCGATCCCGTCGGCGAACGGGACGACCTCGCGGGCCTGGGCGGCACCCGCCGCGCACAGCACCGCCACGAGCGCGCCCGCGAGACGCGCCCTGTACTTGCCTGTTCCGAACATCGAAGATCGCCTTTCCGAGCTGGAGCGTAACTGGCGAAGACGATCCACCGTTCCAGCTTGCCGCTTTGCTT
>JAGTAM010000195.1 GCA_023422485.1 Pseudomonadota bacterium
CCGCGAATCGGCGGTCGGAAACAGCCAGTCGGAGGTGAAGGACATGATGCAGAACCGCGTCCGGGTGCCCCGGAAGGCGTTGGCGAGCACGCCGCCATGGTCGGCCGCGAGGTCGAAATAATCCATCGCCCGGGTGAGGTAGAGGTAGGCGTTGGCATCGAAGCGCTCGACGAAGCTGAGGCCCTGGTGGCGCAGGTAGCTCTCGATCTGGAAGTCGGCGTTGAAGGAGAAGGTCGGCGCCGCCCGGTTCTGCAGGCGGCGGCCGAACTTGCGGTGCAGGGCCGGCTCGGACAGGTAGGTGATATGCGCACCCATCCGCGCGACGCCCAGACCCTTGGCCGGCCGCGTGCCGGCTTCGAGGTAGCGTCCGTCGGCCCAGGCGGGATCGGCCATGATCGCCTGCCGGCCGACCTCGTGGAAGGCGATGTTCTGCGCCGAGTGGCGCGCGCCGGTGGCGATCGGCATCGCCGCGAAGACCCGCTCGGGGAACAGCGAGGCCCATTGCAGCACCTGCATCCCGCCCATCGAGCCGCCGATGCAGAGGAACAGGTCCGAGATGCCGAGCCGGTCGAGCAGCATCGCCTGGGCGCGAACCATGTCGCGGATCGTCACCAGGGGAAAGTCGAGCCCGTAGGGGCGGCCGGTCTCCGGGTTGAGCGAGGCGGGCCCGGTCGAGCCCATGCAGGAGCCGATGACGTTGGAGCAGACGACGAAGTAGCGGTTCGTATCGACCGGCTTGCCCGGCCCCACCAGCGTCTCCCACCAGCCGGGCTTGCCCGTCACGGGGTGGGGTTGCGCGAAATGCTGGTCGCCGGTCAGCGCGTGGCAGATCAGAACCGCGTTCGAGCGCTGGGCATTGAGGGTGCCGGCGGTCTGGTAGGCGATCTGGAAGGGCCCGAGGCGCGCACCCGAATCCATGGCGAGCGGTTCGTCGGCGGAGAACAGCATCACGGGGCTGCGCGGGTCGGAGGCTGGCGAGGCCTCGTAGACCGCCCGGCGCGCGCTCTCCCGCCGGACGGTCTCGGCGTCGCGCTCGGCGTTCGGGGTGAGGGTGGAATCCATGGCATGTCCCGGGTGCCGGCCCCGGAACCGGTCCCGAGCGGCCCGGCATCGACCGTCCCGCCGGTCGTGCGGGCGGTAACGGTTGCACCCGCGCGCGTGTCCTGGGAGCCTGTCTTGGCCGGCTGACCAAAGGAGGTAATGTGCGCATCCCCGAGCGTCAACGCGGCGGGGAGCGGCGACGCCGCAGGCGGATCGGGCGGCGGTGCCGCGGCGCACATGCCCTTCGCTGCGGTTCTCCGCCGCCACGAACGGCCCCGCTGCGGAGCGGACAGCAAGCCGGCATCGAACCCGCTCGACGGGAAAATGCGCCCGGGCGGCAAGGCTCTGGAGCGGACCGAACCCGGCCGCGCGCTCCGCGATGACGCCGCCGTCGCACTGTCCGGTTTTGCCTCCGTGGCCGGCGCAACCCTAACGGATGTCAATGCAGACCAAGCCGCTCAGCCTTAACCCTGCTCCTGCCTCGGATGTCCCTCCGAGCATGTCGTAACCAACCCTCCTCGCCCCGCGCCTTCACGGGCTGCGGGGTGTTCTTTGTCGTCTTCGCACCGATCCACCGAGGCCGCCCGCGTCCCACACGGAGACCTGCGGCGGTTCGTCTTCGCGGCAGTCGAAGCCCTTCCATGCTATCGATTGCGCGCGATTGATGATCCTGTAGACGCCACCCGCGCTGCCGGGGAGCCCGCCTCCCTCGCGAGCCGCAGGGGGCCTGATCGGTCGGAGTTCCGCGCATGAACCGCCGCCAGACCTTGCGAGCCGGAGCCTCGCTGCTGGGCCTCCTCGCCGCCGCCCGTCTCACGGGCCTGCCGGCTTCTCCCGCCGCCGCGGCAGGCTTCGAGATAGAGAAATCCGAGGCCGAGTGGCGCGCGCGGCTCTCGCCCGAGGCCTACCGCGTGCTGCGCGAGCACGGCACCGAGCGGGCCTATACGAGTCCGCTCAACGGCGAGAAGCGTCCGGGCCGCTTCTCCTGCGCCGGCTGCGACCTGCCGCTGTTCTCCTCCAAGACCAAGTTCGAGAGCGGCACCGGCTGGCCGAGCTTCTTCGAACCCCTTCCCGACGCGGTCGGCACGCAGGTCGACACCGCCTACGGCATGCGCCGCACGGAGGTGCATTGCCGCCGCTGCGGCGGCCATCTCGGCCACGTCTTCGACGACGGACCGAAGCCCACCGGCCTGCGCTACTGCATGAACGGCGTCTCCCTGCGCTTCGAGCCCGCCACCGAGGGACCGGCCTGATCCACGGGTCGGAACGAGGATCACATCCGAGGAGCACGACCATGACGCGCGAACGCTTCCGCCCGCGGGCCTCCTACGTCATCGGCGGCCTGGCCGGCCTCGCCCTGCTCGCCGGCGCGACCCTGCCCCCGATCTCCGCCGCGGCGGAGGAGGGCGGGCGGCGCCTGCCCGAGGCGGCGGGTACGGCGCGGGCGCCCGCCGGGGAGGAAGCGAAGGGCGGCGCACACCTGCGCACGGCGCCCTTCGCCGGTGGCGGCTTCTGGGGCGGGGAGGG
>JAGTAM010000229.1 GCA_023422485.1 Pseudomonadota bacterium
TAGGCCTCGTTGGCGTAGATCATCCGCCCGGTGTCCTCCACGACGAGCTTGCCCGCGGGCGCGGCGGCGACGATGGCGCGGGTGATGGCGTCGCGGGCGGCCGGGCCGGCGAGCTGCAGCGCGCCGATGGCCAGGGCGAACAGGAAGAACACGCCCGCCATGGCCAGCAGCGCCAGCAGGGCGAGGATGAGCGGCTGCGCCTGCTCGTTGGCGACGAAAGACAGACCGACCGCCGCGCCGACGAGCAGCCCCGCCAGCATCAGCAGCAGGCCGACCCGGCCGGGCCGTTCCGAACGATCGATCGAACCGGACGCCGGCACCGCTGGTCCGCTGACCTCAGCCATCAGGCCCTACCCATCCCTCGCACATGGCCGCCGCGCTCACCGCTTCGAGCCCTGTGGGTCGTCAACCGCCGCGCCTTTTGCCGGAGCATTGCCGGACAATGGTGCATAAACCGTGGCGCCTGAACGACTTCGCCGTCCCATGCGGAACAGAAATCCGCCTCAGGCGGCCCGGCGGCGCAGGCGAAGCACGAAACCGATCACTTCCGCAACTGCGCGATAGTGCTCGGCGGGAATCTCCTGATCGACCTCGACCGTCGCGTGCAGGGCACGGGCGAGTGGCGGGTTCTCCATCACCGGCACGTCGTGGTCGGCGGCGACCGCGCGGATACGCAAGGCCAGCGAGTCGACGCCCTTGGCGACGCAGACGGGCGCGGCCATGCCGGCCTCGTATCGGAGCGCCACGGCGAAGTGGGTCGGGTTCGTCACCACCACGGTCGCGGTGGGCACGGCGGCCATCATCCGCTTCTTCACCCGCGCCTGGCGCAGCTGACGCACCCGGGCCTTCACCTCGGGGCTGCCCTCGCTCTCCTTGTGCTCCTGCTTCATCTCTTCCTTGGTCATGCGCAGGCGCGTGTGCCAGCGGTGGCGCTGGTACAGCGCGTCGCCGAGCGCGATCGCGGCGTAGATGGCGAGCGTGCCGCCCATCATCTTGAGGGCGAGGGTGAGGGTGCCCTGGAGCGCCGCACCCGGATCGAGCTGGGCGAAGGATTCCGCCCGGTCGTGCTCGTTCCACAGGATGGCCCCGGCGACCACACCGACCACGATGATCTTGGCGAGCCCTTTGCCGAAATTGACCCAGGCATCGGTGCCGAGCAGGCGTTTGGCACCGGCCATCGGCGAGATGCGCGAGAATTTCGGCATCAGGCTCTCGGCGGTGAAGATCGGCCGGTGCTGGATCAGGCCGGCGGCCAGAGCCGCGAGCATGGCGATGCCGAGCGGCACCGCGAGCGCCTTGGCGCAGACCCAACCCGCGCGGAAGGCGACGCCGACATAGGTGCCCCCGTCCGAGGACAGGTTGCCGGCATGTTCGAGGAAGCCGCGCATGTCGCGGGTCAACCCCTCGGCCACGGGGCGGGCCGAGAGCATCAGGGCGAGGGTGAAGGCCGCCAGGATGAAGAACGTATTGATCTCGGGGGAGTTCGGGACGTCGCCGCGCTCGATCGCCTGCTCGATGCGCCGCGGCGTCGGGTCTTCGGTCTTGTCCTCGTCGTCGGTCTCGTCGGACACCGGCTCAGGCTCCCCCGTTCCGGCTCGGCACGAGGACGGTCATCGCCCGAGGAACGCACCGAGATAGCGGCCGAGATCGTCCAGGAACAGCCCCATCACGAGGCCCAGTGCTCCGACGAGCAGCATCATGCCGATCAGCACCGAGGCGGGCACGGCGAGGAAGAACACCTGCAACTGCGGCATCAGCCGGGAGAGCACGCCGAGCCCGAGATTGAACAGGATGCCGAAGACGATGAACGGCCCGGAGATCCGCACCGCCAGGGCGAAGCCGCGGCTGAAGGCGTCGAGCGCCAGCTTGGCGGCATCCGCCATGGCCGGCACGCCGCTCGGCGGCAGCAGGAGGTAGCTGCGCCCGATCGCTTCGAGGGCGATGTGGTGCAGGTCGGTCGCCATGATCAGGGTGACGCCGAGCAGGGCCAGGAAGTTGCCGAGCGCCGCCTGCTGCCCGCCCATCGTCGGGTCGACGGTCATGGCGTAGGACAGGCCGAGCTGCTGCGAGATCACCGTGCCGGCGGTCTGGAGTGCGGCAACGATCATGCGCACGCACAGGCCCAGCATCAGCCCGATCAGGATCTCGCCGAACAGCAGTCCGATCAGGGCTGGCGCCGCCAGCGCGGCATTGCCCGTGGGCAGCATCGGCCGCACGGTGGGGAACAGCACCAGCGTCACGAGGAGCGCCAGCGCAAGGCGGATGCGGCCGGCAATGAGCTGCTCGCCCAGGCCCGGCATCAGCATGATCAGCGTGCCGACTCGGGCGAAGGTGATGAGGAAGGCCGCCGCGAGGCCGGGCAGCAACAGGTCGAGCGGCGTGGTCATGCCCGCCCATCCTACACGCTCGGCCGGGCCCGCGCTGCCGCTGCATCACCCGCCTGCGGCGATCCGGGCGGCGATCCGAGCCATGTAGGCGGCCATGGCGTCGCCGATGAACGGCAGCATCAGGAGCATCACCCCGAACACGGCGACGATCTTCGGGACGTAGATGAGGGTCTGCTCCTGGATCTGCGTCAGCGCCTGGAACAGCGACACGACCAGGCCGACGACGAGGGCGACAATCATCAGCGGGCCGGCCACCTTCAGGAAGACGAAGATGCCGTCACGGGCGATGTCGAGAATGGCGAGGCCGGTCATGGGGCTTCTGGCTTTGGCTGTGGGCGGCGGCATTCCTTCTCCCCGCTCGCGGAGAGAGGGGTCAAAAATTAGATCGGCATGCGCATGATCTCTTCGTAGGCCGAGATCACGCGGTCGCGCACCGCGACCAGGGTCTGGAGGGCGGTCTCGCTCTCGGCCACGGCGGTGACGACATCCACCACGTTGGCCTTGCCCGCCGCCGCCGAGAGGGCGGCGCGGTCGGCCTGCGCGCCGGATTGGGCCACACTGTCGAGGCTCTGTTGCAGGAAGCCGGTGAACCCCCCCGGTGCGGTCAGCCCCTGGGCCATGCCTTGAGCGGGCTTCGGGGCACCTGGACGGGCAAGGCTCTGGGCAGCGCCGTAGGCGCCGGCGGCGAAGGCGGACGTCGTCATCGGGGCTACGCCTTCAGGATCTCGAGGGTGCGGGAGATCATCCGCCGCGTGGCGGTCACCATGTTGAGGTTAGCCTCGTAGGAGCGCTGGGCCTCGCGCATGTCCATGTTTTCGATGAGCCCGTTGACGTTGGGCAGGCGCACCTCGCCGCGGGCATCCGCGGCCGGGTTGCCGGGATCGTGCTTGGTGCGGAACGGCGTGGGATCACGCCGCACCCGGCCGGCTTCGATGACGCTGGCGTTCAGTTCGCGGTCGAAGCGGCTCGTGAAGGTCGGAATCTTGCGCCGGTATGGGTCGCCGCCGGCGGTCTGAGCGGTCGAGTCCGCGTTGGCGATATTCTCGGCGATGATGCGCATCCGACCGGACTGCGCCTTCAGGCCGGAGGCGGCGATGCCGAGGCTCTTGAGGAAATCCATGATGGTCTCCGCTTACCCGCTTCAGCGCTTGCCGACGGCGATCTTCAGGGCGTCGAGGCTCTTCTGGTAGAGCGTGGCGACGAGCTGATAGTCGGCTTGGTTGTCACCGGCCTTCATCATCTCCTCCTCGAGATTCACTCCGTTGCCGGAGGGGCGGACCTCGAAGCCCTTGAAGCGGCGCGGGTCGGCATTCGGCCCGGCGCTTGCCGGCATGCCGATATGCGCGGAATCGGTGCGGGCGAGGCCATCGCCGCCGACGGAGGCTCCGAGGGGAGCGGCAAGACCGGTGGAGCCGGCCGAGGGCTCGGCCAAGTCGCGCGGTCGAAAACCCGCCATGTCGGCATTGGCGACATTCTCGGCGAGCAGACCTTGTCGCGCCTGATGCCAGTGCATCCGGGTGCGCAGCATGCCGAGCAGGGGCAGGTCGGTGAGCGACATGATGCCTCGGAGCCGGCGCGGCGGGCGATGAGATTCGAAGGAGCCGCAGATCCGGACCCGGCAGAAACTGCCGCGGACATGGTTAAGGAGCCGTTAACCCGGCAAATCCTGCCGAGTGTCCACAGTGCCGCACTGCGCGGCCTGAGGTGAAGAAAGCGCGCTTTCGACCCCACCGAGTTGTTAACGAAGTGTCAGCCTTTGTTGCCGGGCCGCGAGCCGGCGGCGATAATCGGACTCTGTATTGCGTGGGGTCGAGATCGCGTCGCCCGCCGGCTCCAGCCCTTGCTGGTCGCCGCGCGCCGAGACCGGAGCCCCGACTACGAAAGACGCAGGTCTTGCAAGCGTTCTTCAGTTCCGAGGGGTCCTACGCCCTGCAGTTCCTGGTGATCTTTCTCGTCATCCTGGTGCTGTTTCTGATCGCGGCGCTGCTGTTCATGCGGCTCTCCGGGCGCGGCCTCACGCTGTCGGCGGGGACGGGCCAGCGCGGGCGCCAGCCGCGGCTCGGTATCGTCGACATCTACGAACTCGATCGGCAGCGGCAGCTCATTCTGCTGCGACGGGACAACGTGGAGCACCTGCTGCTCGTCGGCGGCCCCAACGACGTCGTTGTCGAGCGCCATATCCAGCGCGGCGCAGGGAGCCGCTACGCGGCGGAGAGCCCTGTCCGCGCGGGCGAGATCGGTGCCGCCGAACCGGGTGGACTGGAGCCGCCGCGCACCGATCCGTTCCTCGACTCGCCGATGCCCCCGACCTTCGCGATGCCGGAGGTGGTGCCGCCCGCTGTTCCCGGCGCGCCGCCGGCGACAGACCGGGCGCCGCCCCTCGATCCCGATCTGTTCGAGCCCGAGGTCTCGCCCGCCGACGCGCCGCCCCGGCCCGTCACGCCGGTCAGCCGGTTGATGCGGCGCACGGCACCGCCCGTGGTCAGCCCGCGTCCGGAGCCCGCCTCCGAACGCAGCCCACGACCGGCCGCCGAGGCGGCGCCTGAGCCCGTATCCGAGCCGGCCCCTGTCATGGCGAGCCGTGAACCGAGAGCGGTCGATCCGGCCGTTCTCTCCGACATGGCACGTCAGCTCCAGGTTGCGCTGAAGCGTCCCTCATCCGCCGTTACGCCGCCGCCCGCCGGTGCCGGCAAAACATCGCCGGCCCCGAAGTCGGCCGAGCCGGCGCCATCCGAACCCGATCCCGTAGCGGCCGCGATGGCTTCCATGGCGGCGCCCCGACCGGCCGAACCTGTCCGCTCGGCGCAACCGGCGCCCATCGTGCCGCCGCCCGTCCCGGCCGAGCCGCAACCGGCGCCGCGGTCGCCACAGGCCGAGTCGAGACCGGAGCCACAGCCCGAGCCGAAGCCGGCGGCTCCCGCCAAACCCGTCGCGCCGCCGCAATTCGTGGCGCCGCCCAGATCCGAGTCGGTCATGAATGTACCGGCGAAGTCTGAACGTCCCAGCGAACCGGCCAGACCCGAACCGGCCAAGCCCGAACAGGCCAAGCCCGAGCCGGCCAAGCCCGAACCCACGAGACCCGAGCCGCCGAAGACCGAGCCGAAGGCAGAAACCGCGGAGCCGGCCACCGGGGGGCAGAACCCGTTCTCGGTGGAGGAGATCGAGGCGGAGTTCGCTCGACTGCTCGGGCGCCCGCTCGACAGCAAGAACTGAGGCCGGCAAGGTCGTCCGAACGATTGGCGAGTGATCAGGCCGGCCCGTCTCTCCGGGTGCTGCCGGATCCTGGCAGTCCGGGGGGAGCGGCCTGCGTCGTGGGGGTGTGAGGCAGGCGAGGCATGGAGGCGCTGGTCGTCGGAGCAGGGGGGGTCGGGCTCGCGGTCGCGCGGGCTCTCGCCCTGCGCGGCGCCTCGGTCATCCTCGCCGAGGCGGCCGAGGCGATCGGCACGGGCGTGTCTGCCCGCAGCTCGGAGGTGATCCACGGCGGGATGTACTATCCGCCCGGCTCGCTCCGCGCCCGCCATTGCATAGAGGGGCGCCACCGCCTCGTCGGCTTCTGCGAGAGCCACGGTGTGCCCTACCGGCTCTGCGGTAAGCTCATCGTGGCCACGCGCGAAGCGGAGCGCCCGGCGCTCGAAGCGATTTCTTCGCGTGGCGCCCAAAACGGGGTCGAGGACCTTCGGCTGCTCGACCGCGCCGAAGCCGTCGCCCTGGAGCCAGCCCTGTCCTGCGTCGCCGCGCTCCATTCGCCCGCGACCGGAATCGTCGACAGCCACGCCCTGATGCTTGCCCTCCTCGGCGATCTTGAGGATGCCGGCGGCGTGCTGGCTCTCCACACCCCGATCGAATCCGCCGAGCGGCGGGAGGGGCGATGGCACGTCCGCTTTGGCGGCGCGGCGCCGGGCGCGCTGCAGGTCGACGGCCTCGTCAACGCCGCCGGCCTCGGCGCTCAATCCCTCGCCCGACGGATCGAGGGTCCGGTGCCAGCTCGCGTGCCCCGTCAGGTGCTGGCTAAGGGCAGCTATTTCGGGTGCGGCGGCAAGCCGGCGTTCACGCGGTTGATCTATCCGGCGCCGGTCGAGGGCGGGCTGGGCATCCACCTGACCCTGGATCTTGCCGGCCGCATGCGGTTCGGCCCCGACGTCGAGTGGGTGGACGAGCCGGATTACACCGTCGATCCGGCGCGCGCCGCAGGCTTCGAGGCAGCGATCCGGCGCTACTGGCCCGGCCTGCCGGAAGGACGTTTGACGCCGGACTACGCCGGCATCCGCCCGAAACTCAGCGGCCCCGGCGAGCCGGCGGCGGATTTCCGCATCGACGGCCCGCCCGAACACGGGCTGCCGGGGCTGGTCCAGCTCTTCGGGATCGAGAGCCCGGGCCTGACCTCGTCGCTCTCGCTGGCCGAGGCGGTAGCCGATCGGCTGATGACCTGATCACGCAGCCCGCATGAGGTCGGCAGTCGACCCGTCTGACACCGCGTCGGTGTGAACCGCGAAGGTGATCAGCCGCGCCGTGCCGAAGCTGGTCGAGATGGCGCAATCCGTTGCGTCGCGCCCGCGCGCCATGACGATCCGGCCGATCCGTGGCGTGTTGTGGCGGGCATCGAAGGTGTACCAGCGCCCGCCGAGATAGACCTCGAACCACGCGGAGAAATCCATCGGATCGGGCACCGGCGGCACCCCGATATCGCCGAGATAGCCGGTGCAGTAACGCGCCGGAATATTCATGCAGCGGCAGAACGCGATGGCGAGATGCGCGAAATCGCGGCAGACGCCGACTTGCTGATGGTAACCGTCCGAGGCAGTTCGCGTGGCATCCGCCCGCTGGTAGTCGAAGCCGATGTGCGTGTGGACGTAGTCGACGATGGCTTGAACCCTTCCCCAGCCTTCCGGCGTATGGCCGAAGAGCTGCCAAGCGACTGCGCACAGATTGTCGGTGTCGCAGTAGCGGCTCGCCATCAGGTAGAGCATCACCTCGTCCGGCAGGGCGTCCACCGGCATTTGGGCGGCCTCGGGCGCGATCGTGTCGGGCAGTCCCGAATCGGCCGCGAGGAAATCCGCCGAGATCGAGAGGCGCCCGGCCGGCGCGACGATGCGGGTGCAGACATTGCCGAAGGCATCCAGGGTCTGCCGCTGCGGGATCGGCGGATCGAACCGGATCGTTTCCGGGCTGCGCAGGTCGGCCTGGCGCGAGGGATGGACGCTCAGCAGCAGCGACATCGGCGTCGCAGCGTCCGTCTCGAACGTGATGTCGTATCCGGTCTTGATCAGCATGGGACGGCCTGCAGCGTGATTTTCTCATCCCGGAATGTAGTTTTCGCGCGGGACAAACCGGTAAGCTTCGATATTGCGAGCCGTTCCGCTCGATCACTGCACAAATGTTCCGCAGCGCGTCGACTTGCGCGCCATACGCAGGGGGAGGGACCTGCCGGGACGTTGACGCGCATTGCTGCTGCAGCGCACTCGGCGGTATGGAAGCGGCCATGTGGACCGCTCTCTGGAACCGCCTCGCCCATCCGGGCCACTTCCTGCGCTGGTCGGGCGTGGCCATGCCGTGGCTCGCCGCCGCCTCGGCCGCGCTTGTCGCCTTCGGGCTCTATCTGACCTTCTTCGTCGTGCCGCCCGATTACCAGCAGGGTGACACGGTGCGGATCATGTACATCCACGTCCCGGCCGCGATCCTCGGCATGGGTTTTTATGGGGCGATGACGCTGTCCGCGATCGGCACGCTGGTCTGGCGCCATCCGCTCGCCGACGTATCGCAGCGCGCCGCGGCCCCGATCGGCGCGGCCTTCACTCTGATCTGCCTCGTCACCGGCTCGCTCTGGGGCAAGCCGATGTGGGGCACCTACTGGGTCTGGGACGCGCGCCTGACCTCGATGCTGGTTCTGTTCCTGATTTACTGCGGCATCATCGCCCTGTGGCGGACCATCGAGGATCCGAGCCGGGCGGCGCGTGCGGTCTCGATCCTGACGCTGGTCGGTGCGGTGAACCTGCCGATCATCAAGTTCTCGGTAAACTGGTGGTCCACGCTGCACCAGCCGGCCTCGATCCTGCGCATGGGCGGCTCGTCGATTGATTCATCCATGCTCTACCCGCTGCTCGAAATGGTGGTGGCGATGACCCTTCTCGGCGTCACCCTCCACCTTCAGGCGATGCGCACGGAGATCTACCGCCGCCGTGTGCGCACGCTGCTGATCCGGCAGGCCGAGCGGCTCGATGCCGGTGCCGAGGGCGCCGTCCCGGTCACCCGCGCGGCCGCGCCCCTTCCCGTCGGACAGGCGATCTGAGCTTAGCCATGGACCTCGGACCCTACGCCCCCTTCATCGCTGGCTCCTACGGCTTCGCCGTCCTTGTGCTCGGCGGCCTCATTCTCCACGGCTGGCGGGACGGGCGGGCGCAGCGCCGCGCACTCGCCGAGCTTCAGGACGACCGGGGAGGCCGCCCATGAGTTCTCAGGCTTCCCAGGCGGTGCCGCCCGGCGGCGAGCGTCCTCGCCGCTCGCTCCTCGTGCTGCTGCCGGTTCTCGTCTTTGCCGTGCTGGCGGTCGCCTTCTTCGTGCGACTGCGCTCGGGTGCCGATCCCGCGGCACTGCCCTCGGCGCTGATCGGCAAGCCGGTGCCCACCTTCGCGCTCCCGCCGGTGAGCGGCCTTCAGGCCGACGGCAAACCGGTGCCCGGCCTGTCCAGCGCGGACCTGAAGGGGCAGGTCACCGTTCTCAACGTCTTCGCCTCCTGGTGCGCCCCGTGCCAGGTCGAGCATCCGATGCTGATGCGGCTGGCGCAGGAGCCCGGCATCCGCCTCGTCGGCATCGACTACAAGGATCCGGGCGACGCGGGCCGTCGCTGGCTGGAGCGCAACGGCCTGCCTTTCGCGGCGGTCGGCGCCGACACGAGCGGTCGCGCCGGCATCGATCTCGGCGTCTACGGCGTGCCGGAGACCTTTATCATCGGGCCCGACGGGGTCATCCGTGACAAGCTCGTCGGCATCGTGACGCCGGAGAACTATGCCAGCGTCCTGGGGCGCATCCGCGCCGCCGGCCGGACCGCGCCCGTGACGAACTGACCACGCGGTCAGTCCCACGCTTGGAAACCCGGCATCGGAGGCGTATGCAGCCGGTGCCGGCTTGAAACCGTTCCAAGGTGGACCAGCTGCGCATCGGCTGAAACCGCGATCAAAGAGCGCCATGCGGATCGGGCTATTCGTCCCCTGCTACGTCGATGCCTTCGAGCCGGAGGTCGGCATCGCCACGCTGGAGTTGCTGGAGCGCTTCGGCCTCACCGTCGAGTACCCGTTCGATCAGACTTGCTGCGGCCAGCCGATGACGAATACCGGTTGCCACCAGGAGGCGGCCGCGACCGAGGCTTTGTTCGTCAAGAATTTTTCGGGCTTCGACTACGTCGTCGCCCCGTCCGGCTCCTGCGTGCATCAGGTGCGCGAGCACCTCACCGCAATTCCGCAGACCGATGAGGTCAAGGCGGTGCGGGCCAAGACCTTCGAGCTCGTCGAATTCCTGCACGACGTCCTGAAGATCGAGGAACTGCCCTGGGCGGCGTTTCCGCACAAGGTTGCCTACCACTCGAACTGCAACGCGCTGCGCGGCATCGGCCACGCCCGGCCTACCGAGCTGAATCGGCCGTTCTTCTCGAAACCGCTCAACCTGCTGAAGAAGGTCAGAGGGCTTGAGGTCGTCGATTTGACCCGGCCCGACGAGTGCTGCGGTTTCGGGGGCACCTTCTCGGTGTTCGAACCGGCGGTCTCGGCCAAGATGGGTTACGACAAGGTGACCGATCAGGCCCGCGCCGGGGCCGAATACGTCGTTTCGGCCGATTCCTCCTGCCTGATGCATCAGAAGGGCTGCGCCGAGCGCCTCGGCGTGCCGCTGAAATACATCCACATCGCCCAGGTGCTGAACGGAGCGGCCGCATGAGCACCGACGACCTGACTCCGCGCCAGACCGGGGACGTGCTCCACCGCGAGGTGCGCGCGCCCTCCGACGAGAGCGATCGCGGCCCCGGCGGCGAGCGCCTCCAGCACGCCGAAGCCGCCTCGAAGCCGATCCGCGCCGACGCGCCGCGCGAGCCGCAGCCTCGTGGCGCCAAGGTGCGCGGCAACAAGCCGATCGATCAGGCGGAGGCTGCCGAGCGCTTTCTCGCCGCGCCGCTCCACCAGAAAGCCCATGACGAGCGGCTGTGGGACGTGCGCCGCAAGCGCGATGTCGCCGCCCACGGCATCCCGGAATGGGAGGAGCTGCGCGAGCTCGCCTCGCAGATCAAGACGCATACCCTGACTCATCTCGACCACTACCTCGAACAGTTCGAGGCGGCGGCGAAGGCCAACGGCGTCCACGTCCACTGGGCCGAGGACGGGGCGGCGCATAACCGCATCGTCCTCGACATCCTGAAGAAGCATGGCGCCAAGTCGCTGGTGAAGTCGAAGTCGATGCTGACCGAGGAGTGCGGTTTCCGCCACTTCATGGCGGCCCACGACATCGAGATCATCGAGACCGATCTCGGCGAGCGCATCCAGCAACTCGACGACGAAGAGCCGAGCCACGTGGTGATGCCGGCGGTCCATAAGACCCGCATCGATGTCGCCGAGGTGTTCGCCCGGACGCTCGGGACCGACCCCGACAACGACGACGCCCACTACCTCGCCGAGAGCCAGCGTGAGACCACGCGTCCGCTGATTCTCAAGGCCGATGCGGGGTTGACCGGCTGCAACTTCGCCATCGCCGAGACCGGCACGGTGGTGACCTGCACCAACGAGGGCAATGCCGACCTGTCCGGCAACGTGCCGCCGCTGCAGATCCACTCCATCGGCATCGAGAAACTGATCCCGCGGGTCGAGCATCTCGGCGTCTTCATCCGCCTCCTCTCGCGCTCGGCGCTGGGCTCGCCGATCACCCAGTACACCTCGCATTTTCGCGGGCCGCGGGCGGGCACCGAGATGCACATGGTGCTGGTCGATAACGGCCGCTCCGAGCGGCTGGCGATGGAGGAGTTCTGGACCTCGCTCAAATGCATCCGCTGCGGCGCCTGCATGAACACCTGCCCGGTCTACCGGCGGTCCGGCGGCCTCTCCTACGGCGCGACCTATTCCGGCCCGATCGGGCTCATCATCGACCCGACCTTCAACAAGCGGAAATACTCGACCCTGCCGTTCTCCTCGACGATGAACGGCTCCTGCACCAATGTCTGCCCGGTCAAGATCAACATCCACGAGCAGATCTTCGCGTGGCGCAAGGTGCTGGCCGAGGAGCACCAGATCCCGCTCCTGAAGCAGGGCATGATGAAGGCGGCCGGCGCCGTTCTCAGCCGACCGGCGGCCTACCGCGCCGCGATTCAGACCGCCGATTCGGCGCTGCGGGTGCTGCCGCGCTTCGCCGTCTACAATCCGGCCAACACTTGGGGAAAGAAGCGTGAGATGCCGCATGCCCCGCGCCAGAGCTTCCACGCGTGGTACCGGCAGAACCGCATGAAGAAGGGGGGCGAGGCGTGAATTCTCGCGACGCCATCCTCGCTCGCCTGCGAACCAACCGCCCGGCCGGCGACTTTTCCCTGCCCGAGGTGCCGACCTTCGTGCCGCTCGTGGGCGACGACCTCGTGGCCGAGTTCACCGAGCGCCTGGGCAAGATGGGCGGCCGTGTCGAGCGGGCCGGCCCCGCCTCCGATCCCTTCGCGACGGTGCGGTCGCGCTTCGACGGGGCGCGGGTGATCGCCTCCGCCGTGCCGGAATTTGCCGGAAACCGCGATCTCGCTGCCGTCCGCAAGCCGGGCGATTTGGCGGATGTGGACGTTGCGGTGGTCCGTGCCCGCTTCGGCGTGGCCGAGACCGGCTCGGTGCTGTTCACACAAGACGATCTGATCGTGAACTCGGTGGCCTATCTTGCCCAGCACCTGATCGTGCTGCTCGATCCTGCCGATCTCGTTGTGAACATCCAGGCAGCCTACAAGCGGCCGGACTTCGCGCAGGCAGCCTACGCCGTATTCCATACCGGGCCATCAGCCACCGCCGACATCGAGGGCGTGCTGATCCACGGAGCCCAGGGCGTCCGCTCGCTCACGGTTCTGCTGTTGCAGCGCAAAAAACAGGCAGCCTGAGAGCGGAGCCTGAGGGTCTTCCGCGCGTTTGCGGCCAAATGCCCCGCTTAAGCGAGGCCGAAATCCCGCAACACTCCGGAGACCGACCGTGCGCTTCAACCTCGGCTGCAGCCTCGCCTATGAGGTGAAGAGCCCGACCACCTTCATCTTCAACGTCGAGGTCGCGCATCTGCGGAGCCTCGACGTCATCAGCGAGAGCCTGACCCTGTCGCCCGATCTCGCACGCCGAAGTTACGTCCATCTCGATCAGAAGAACCGCTATCTCGGCGTGAACGTGCAGCCGGGGCCGTTCTCTCTCGAATACGATGCCGAGGTCGAACTCAGCGTCACCCGCGCCGATCCGGTGACCATCGGCGAGACGCCGGTCTCCGAACTGCCGCTCGATATCCTGCCCTTTCTTCTGCCGAGCCGCTTCGTCTCCTCCGATCGGCTGACGCCCTTCGCGCAAGCCGAGTTCGGCACGCTTCCCAAGGGGCATGAGCGGGTCAACGCGATCTGCAACTGGATCCACGACCATATCGCGTACCAGCGCGGCGCCAGCGATGCCGAGACGACCGCCGACGAGACGCTGCTCAAGCGGGCGGGCGTCTGCCGCGACTTCGCCCATCTCGGAACCGCCTTCTGCCGGGCGCTCGGCATCCCGGCGCGCTTCGTGAGCTGCTATGCCTACGGTCTCGTGCCACGCGACTTCCACGCCGTGTTCGAAGCCTATCTCGACGGACGCTGGTGGCTGTTCGATGCGACCCGCCAAGCCCACCTCGACGGGCTCGTGCGGATCGGTGTCGGACGGGACGCTGCCGAGATTGCCTTCTCGACGCCCTTCGGTGCGATGGAGCCGACCGGCATGGAAATCCGCATCGACCGGGCCGATGGCGGTCCGGAGCCGGCGCAGCGAACGGTCGATGCGATCTCGACCGAGACGCCGGCCCCGCATGCCGGCGCCGCGTGACCGCGCGTCTCAATGATGGCCGAGGAAAAAAATGAAATTTTTTGCATCGGCGACGGATTAACCCGGCGCGATCGGCCGTCTGTCTGAATGTTCGGGTTATCCGGACGAATCTCCAACTCAACCCGCCCGGTCCCATCCGCGGCGGGTTTTTCTTGTCCTCATCCGGACGCCGGTAGGCTCCGCAGCTTCCGCACGACACCGTCCGAGGCGTGTGGTATCAAATTACCGCAAGGCCAAGCGCCTTCGTTTCATTGCGGTTTTCTGCGTTTCGATCCGAGATCGCGCCTTGACGCCGCCGCGAATCGTCCGTAGTGACCGACCCGCACGCCGCTGCGTCCTCACCCGACGCGGCGGCGCCTTGTTTCAAACGTCACCGGCACGGGAATCGGCCATGAAGACCACTTCGCTGAAGCCCGCCGACGTCGACAAGAAGTGGGTCGTGATCGACGCCGAGGGTCTCGTCGTGGGCCGTCTCGCTTCGATCGTGGCGATGCGCCTGCGCGGCAAGCACAAGGCCGCCTACACGCCCCACGTCGATTGCGGCGACAACGTCATCGTCATCAACGCGGACAAGGTGAAGTTCACCGGCCGCAAGTACGACCAGAAGGTCTACTACCACCACACGGGCTATCCGGGCGGCATCAAGGAGCGCTCGGCCAAGTTCATCCTCGAGGGCCGTTTCCCCGAGCGCGTGGTCGAGAAGGCTGTCGAGCGCATGCTGCCCCGCGGCCCGCTCTTCCGGCAGATCCTCGGCAACCTGCGCGTTTACAAGGGCGCCGCGCATCCCCACGAGGCTCAGCAGCCGCAGGCGCTCGACGTCGGCTCCCTCAACCGTAAGAACGTGAGCGCTTGATCATGGCGACCCTTCAGTCCCTCGCCGATCTCAATCGGGCGAACACCCAGACGAGCAGCCCCGAGAACGAGGCGCCTGTCCATGTCCAGAAGCTGGACGCCCAGGGCCGCGCCTACGCCACCGGCAAGCGCAAGGACGCGGTCGCCCGTGTCTGGATCAAGCCCGGCAACGGCACCGTCGTCGTCAACGGCCGCCCGGTCGAGACCTACTTCGCCCGTCCGGTGCTGCGCATGATCCTGCGCCAGCCGCTGGAGATCGTCGGCCGCGTCGACCAGTACGACATCACCGTCACGGTGAAGGGCGGCGGCCTCTCCGGTCAGGCCGGCGCCGTGCGCCACGGCCTGTCCAAGGCCCTGACCTACTACGAGCCGGAGCTGCGTTCGCCGCTCAAGCGCGAGGGCTTCCTGACCCGCGACCCGCGCGTCGTGGAGCGCAAGAAGTACGGCCGCAAGAAGGCCCGCCGCAGCTTCCAGTTCTCGAAGCGCTAAGGCGTTTCGTCTGCGACGATTTTGGAGGGCGGGGCCGCAGGGCTCCGCCCTTTTTCGTGTCCCGTCGTTTTCCCGCATCGAGGCGAGGCTGTCGCATGAAAAGGGGAGGGAGCCCGGACCGTCCGGCGGAGGCCGCTGCAATCCCGGATCGGCGCACCCTGGTGACGCAGGCGCTGGCTCGGCTCGCCCCAGGTCTGCCGAGTTTCGAGGCGGAGACCGTGGTGGACCGGGCGCTTCGTAGTCCCGGTTTGCGCGGCGCCGTGCCGGAGAACGCAGCTTGGCTCGCGCTCACGGCCTTCACTCGCCACGCCTTCACCGAATACGACGACCTGCTCGACGAAGGCTACGACCGCGACAGCGCCCGCCACTTCGTGCTCGACGACATGAACGCGATGCTGGCCGAGTGGGGCTGCCGCCGCCGCGTCTCCGAGGAGGCCGAGGCGGGCGAGGACGAACTCCCCGAAGAGTGAGGGACAAGCCGGCCGCC